>NZ_JMFG01000025.1 GCF_000687145.1 Thermoanaerobaculum aquaticum | reverse complement strand
CAAATGGTGTCTTTTCCCTAAAACACCTGCTAGCTTCCTGTGGAAGCGCTGTAGCTGTAGCTGTAGCTCAAACTCACGCTCCGCGCGGGATCAGCAAAGGCCGCATCGTCTGGGTAACCAACATTCACCACGTTGCCCAGTTCATCCCACGTATAGGCTTGCGTGTAGCTGCGCGTTTCCACGGCCGGGTAACGCAACCCTAGAATCGTCTGTTTTTGCGAAAGCCTCCCACCCCGACCACCGTAGGTGTAGCGCTCTTCCACGACCTCGTCCCCGTACGCCGTGCGGTTGTGCCGCCGCGCAAGGGTGAGCTTGCCGGCCGCCACCCCGCTGCTGCCATAGGTGAATTCTTTTAACACACGACTGGCATCCGGACTTTGGCAATTAAAGGGGCCCAGGGCCACCACCGTGAGTCGTCCCACGAAGTCGTAGCAGCTCACCACCTCGGATGCACCGTCCACCCGCCGACCCACAAGCCCCCGCGCATCATAAGCGCCGTAGGTGATGCTGCCCGTTTCCGGTAGCTGCTCACCCAGCAGAAAACCCCGTTGGTCGTAGTTCCATGCCCGCGTCTGGGTGACACCCCCCACCGGCGTGACCGCCTTCACCAACCGACCCCCTACATCGTAACTGTAACTGCTGGTCACCATCGCCCCGTTGCTGCCGGAGGGTTCACTGACGGCGAGCAAACGCCCGAAGCCGTCGTAGCTCTCGGTCCGCGTGGCCCACACCTCTCCACCGGACGTGGCCACCTGCACCCCGCGGCTTATTTGCCGAATTCCAGCGTAGCTAAACGTCGTTTGCTTTTGGTCCGGACCCGTGATCACCAGTGGTCGCCCAAACCGGTCGTAACTGGTGGTGGTCCAGGTAAGGCTCGTCGCGCTGAAGGGAAACCACTCAGACACGCGGCTCACCCACCCAAGCCCGTTGTACTCCCACATCCGCTTGACCCACACAGCCCCAGGCAAGCGCCGACTCTCCCTGAATACCCGCCCAAATCCGTCAAACTCAAAGGCCAGCCGCATCAAGGCCGCATTGGTATCGTATGCACCGTTGCCGTTGGGCATCACAAACACATCCACCTTGCCTGGAGCACCGGCGGTTGCCTTGGTGAACTGGAGGCCAATCCAGGCGTCGCTGCCGGTTTGGGGCTTTGTCCACGTCAGACGACCAAGAGGGTCGTAAGCGAACGTGGTGGTAAAGCCATCCGTTCGCTGTTCGGAAGCCACTAAGCCCGTATTCCGATCAATGGTTCTGGAAAAAAGACGCAAAGTCTCCAAGGCGTTGTTCGGGTTTTCCACCACGCTTGAGGCTATCGTCCCGTACTGGTACGTGCGCCGCAACCGCGAAACGGGAGGCGAAGGAAGGGCAATCGAACACACGTGGTTGACTGTCCCTACCGCTTGGGTATCGCCCCCATAGAGCTCTTCGGTAATCGTGTTGCCAAAGGTATCCCGCGCATATACGCGAATCACGTCATTGGCACTGCGAACCCCAGAATCGGCGCTTAAAACCCGCACCCGTTGCAAGAACCCCGTTTGCGGATCAAAGCAAAATTCCTGAAGGGCCCGTTTGGTTTGCCCACCTATGATTTCTTCTACCGACTGATCCAGAAACGTCGTTAAGATCCAAGGTGCGCTTTCCGCAGGTCTACCAGCGGAGTTGTAGTTTGTAACTTGCGTGCGACTGAGCCCAGAGGTGGGTATGTTCGTGCTGGTGTTTACCCGGCGGTAGTGACCGAGGCCATCGTATTCGCTGAAGGTGGTCAGAACAAAGCGATTCCCATCGTCGTGGTAGGTGATTCGCCGCGTCTTCACCCGGCGGTTCGAGTCGTGCCACAAGCTTTCGAAAGCTGGCGGCGCACCGTTGAAAAGCGTTAAGGTGTCCTTCTCGTATTCCACGGCCACGCTTCGCACCAAAGTGTTCCCTTGGTAATACTCCACCGAGGGGAAAGGGGGCGTCGTCAACTCCCCATTTCGCCCGCGTGTGTACGGTAAGGCGTAATCCCACCCGGAACCGTCCGAGCCAAGGCAGTACTTGGTGCGGAAATAGTGCTTCGTTTTGTTCCCGTTGGGGTCCGTCACGACTGTCCAGGACTCTTGGGCGTTATCATCCACGTCACCGTTGGCAAGCCGTGGCGCGTCGTGGGAGTACGTCCACACTGCGGTTGCGACTGTTCCGCCTAGGTCGGAAAAAGTGTTCGTAAACGTACGGCTCGTGACACCCAAGAATTTCTGAACTAGCGCTAATTCCTCAGTACGATCGTAGCAGTTAACGCTTCCCGAGGGGTTTTGCCATTCACCGTACTGGTATGTGATCCGCCCCAAGGTGGGGAGCGTGAAGGTCGTAAGGGTACCTGGTATGTCCTTTGGCGTTCCGCTCGGGAAGACACAGGAACTCAGGGTCCCGGTGAGAATGTTGTATCCGAGGCTACCATTAGCATCGGTAAACGACCAGCTCGAGCCATCGGGTAGGGAAATACTTTGGAGCAAGGGTACCGCCACGATGTTTGGCGGAGCGTCCTGGTTTCGGAAGCACTCCTGGCAGTACGCGGTGTATTGGTGCTTTCCGGACCGCAAGAGGTTGCTCACCACCGTGTACGAGAACGTGTAGGTCGCCACTTGTCCACCAAACGCTTGCAGCTGGACTTGACTCACCTGGGGACCCAACTCCGTAACCCCTTGAAGGTAACTCAGCGTCACGGTGTGCGTTCGTCCGTGACTGTCACTGATCGTCCATTGGGTCGGTTCCGCGGATCCCACCGGCGCATAGTTGATAGCGACCCAGTTGGTGGGGTTTCCCGAGCCGTCACGGAAGGGCCCCTCAATTTTGCGCAAAAGGTACGTGGAACTGCACGTGCTTACTGTCTCAAACGTGTGTCGCGAGCCGTCGGGAAATTCCACCACCGCCGTTTGATAGGTAAGGTTGTTGTTGCAGGTGGCTGGATTAGAAAGCTTTAACCGAAGGTACGAATTATCCCGGGTGTACCAAACCGTAGCGTCGGTGTCGGTTTCGCTTGGCAACAAGGTCTGGTAAAAACGGTGCTCAGCACCGTCAGGACTCACATAGACCCACTGAGCCCACGCATTTCTTGAGGTCCAGGGCGGGTTAAGGTCTCCCAACGAGAGCCGAAACCCCAATCCCGCGTTGGAGCGCCTCGAAGGAAAAGCTTGGGGGACGCTCACGTCATCGTAAGGCGGCTGACAAGTGGAAAAGATTTGAATGCCGTACTCCCAAACTTTACTGTTGTAGGACACCGAAAGCCCATAGCTCATGCCCGCATTCAAAGGGTAGGATTGGCCAATAGGGATTTGGAGGCTTACTGTGCCATTGAACAGATCAACGCTGTCAATTTCTCCCACCTGGTACGCTTGCTCCGGTTTAAAACCCACCTGAAGGTTGGGGTGCTGGGCAAAGGCAGCAACGACAAAAAGCAAGAAGGTCAAATTTGCAGCAAAAACCTTGCGCATCGTTTTTTACCTCCCCACCGTGAACACCCAAAATTCCAACCGTTCTTGGTCGAAGCCGAGAATCACATCGCCTCTTTGCAGTACTGAGGGCACCGGTTCCTGCCGGGAAATTCCGCGAAAACGATTCAAAGGGACCTCGCGATCGGACCCAACTATCGAAGCCACAAACCCAGCAACCCCGGGACGCACCCACAGCACGCGCCCTTGCCGAACCCGAGGAATCACGATACCTGCACGCCCAGGGCTTGTGGGCAACGGCTGGTCAGCGGGGCCTTTCCAAAGCGTGTACGGGTAATCAGGGTGCGCCCCTACCCCCACCTCACCTGTGAGCAAATCCACAGCCCCTACAACGGTCATGACCGGCAATTCCTCCGGCAAACTGAGTCGGGCAACCCCACTTGCCCCATCCGCTTGCACGTGCGCTTCAATCGCGCGCACTCTGGGAAATAGCCCCTCCTGACTGTAGCTACACCCGATAATCGCCACCTCCGCCCCGGGTTTGAGACCGGATACCTCCACGGTGTGACCCGAGATTTGAATCGAAAGCGCCCAGCTCACGCCTTTTCCAAAAAGCAGCGGCAACACGGCCATCAGAAACACCTTGAAAGAAAGCCTTTTAAAATTCATGGCTGCCTCCTCAAAAGTCCTTCGGCATGTCTTTAGTTCGCCGATTCATTTCGCCTCCCGTTGACGAACACGAGAAGTTAACGTGACTTACGCAAAGCGAAGGCCACGCCACACCCGCGCTCGGGTCGTGGGCTCCCCGGGGCAAAAGAACACTTCCTCAGTACTGCTCCCGCAGCCAGGCAAAAGCCCCAGCCGGCAAGCTTCCACCGCCTTTTCCTGAAAGCCTGTGGAGGAAAAGTCCAAACTATCCACAAAACCACACGAGGCAGGCGGCGCACACGCTTGCGCCCACACCCGCACCGGAAGGCTTAAACTTGCAACGAAAGTGACACTACAAACAGCTAGGAAGGAAGGAAGGAAGGAAGGAAGGAAGGAAGGAAGGAAGGAATCTCTTCAAAACCATCGCTCCTCCATTGTCGCCGGCAAATAAACCACAGCCCACCGCCAGTTGTCAACACCCGCCCCCCGGGCAAACACCGGCCGCAGATGCCGTGGTCCTCGCAAGTATTCTTGTGTGCGCAAGACAAAAGAACTGCCAGGCGGCGAGAAAACGGGTTTGCCTGAACGCGAACGGGCAAGGGCATGACCCGGCCCTCCCGCACGGGCAGCGACCAAGAGGCCTAACCTCCGGCGGTTTTGGCCGCCATTGAGTGCTGTTCACGATCGCAAGTGGATTGGAGCAAAAGCGTAAGCCAAGAGCTTGTAGACGAGCTTGGCGGCGAGGAAATCGGGGGCCACGAGGCTGGGGAGAGGGGCCAGCTCCACCACGTCGAAGCCCACGATGCGCCTGGATTTGGCCACCTCCCGGAGGATTTCCAAGGCCCGGTACCAGGAAAGCCCACCGGGTTCGGGGGTGCCGGTGGCGGGCATGATGGCGGGATCAAAGGCATCCAAATCCACGGTGACGTACACCTCCTCTGGGAGAGCCGCCAAAACCTTGGGGAGAAACTCCTGCACCGGCTGCTGAACTGCTTCCGGTGCAAAAATTGTGGTCACTTTGCCCGCCTTGATGAGGTCGTGCTCTTCGGCGGTGAGCGAGCGGATACCCACCTGGACTGTGGGCAAGCCCAGCTCCAAGATGCGATGCATGACGCAGGCGTGGTTGTAGGGGGAGCCTTCAAAGCTTTCCCGCAGGTCGGCGTGGGCGTCCAGCTGCAAAACCCCCACATGGGGATGCCTTTCCTTCACCGCCTTGACCAGGGGGAAACTGACCGAGTGCTCCCCTCCCAAACCAACGAGGAAATCGTGGGTTTTTAACACCTCGCAGGCCACCGCGTAAATTCGCCCCATGGTGGCCTCGGGTCCGGAAGTATCCGGCACCACCGGAGCCAGGGTTTCCAACTGCAAAAAAGCCGAAGGGTCCCACTCCAGCTCTTCGTCGAAGGTTTCCAAATGGGTGGATGCTTCCAGAATGGCAATCGGCCCCCGACGGGCGCCAGGCTGGTAGGAAGTGGTCAAGTCGTAAGGGACCGGGAGAATGCCAACCTTAGGACCAGAGGTTGGCCTTAACTCTTCGGGGAGGCCCAAAAAGCTCAGGTAAGGGGCGTAGCGTTCTTCCATGGAAAACCGCCGAGATCCTCAATCAAAAAGCAACACTGCGGCCGCAATGACCGTGGTCCAGCGGCCATCGGGTTTAACCACCGCCGACTGCGTGATGTTGCGGGTGACCACGATTTTGCCGGAAATGCG
Organism: Thermoanaerobaculum aquaticum; assembly: GCF_000687145.1. Taxonomy (NCBI): domain Bacteria; kingdom Pseudomonadati; phylum Acidobacteriota; class Thermoanaerobaculia; order Thermoanaerobaculales; family Thermoanaerobaculaceae; genus Thermoanaerobaculum; species Thermoanaerobaculum aquaticum. The sequence continues at coordinate 59,649 of NZ_JMFG01000025.1, read as the reverse complement.
CCAGATTTGCCGCTTTTCGTCCCAGGATTGATCCTCGTCAAACTCCACACCTAAGGTGGAAGCCAGCATGGAAGCTGCTAAATCTTCCGCGTAGTCGCCGGCTTCCTTGGCGGTTTGGCCGAAGGCGTGGTGCTCGGAAAGGTAGCCGTACATGCGCTTGTCCCGCGGCACGGCCACGCCCACCGAGGCAGCAATCATGCGGTGCGGCTCGTTCGATTCCGCCCGGCTCATAACCACAAAGGCAATTTGCCCCGGCTCGAGAAGTGCTTCCCCTTTTTTCCGGGAAATGATCTTGCAACCCGGTGGGTAAATGGACGACACCGAAACCAAGTTCAGCGCGGCAATACCTGCATCCCGCAGGGCTAGCTCAAAGGACTGCAGCTTTTCCCGGTGGCTTCCCACCCCCCGGGTGAAAAAGAGCTTGGTTGGAACCAGGTGTTTGGGCATCTTCCCCTCCTTCCCCCATCATGCCCCGCGCCGCGCGAGGCGTGCGGAAAGTACACGCAAAGTGACTGCAAATCAAGAGAGGCACGGCACTTCCCCTTGGGTCCAGCGCGGATACACGGCCGCTCCAGCCATGACCCCAACGGTATCCCCCGGGGCTTCCTCCCGCCAGCGATCAAGGACCTCCTGCGGGTTGGGAACGGGGTGGAACCCCAGCTGCCGCGCTACCCTGGGATCAAGCTGGCTTACCAGATGCACCTTAAAACGCCGGGTTTTGTCCACAATCCGCAGCGTTGTATGCCCGTACTGCACGTAGTGCTGCCGCAGCCTGGTGGCAATGGCTTCCGGTTGCGGGTCATCCAAAAATGGCTCCATGGCCGGCGAGCCAGGGCCACCGGCAAGCTCAGCCACCAGCAGGATTTCCCCCCCTTCGCTGACGAAACGGCTGGCGGCATCAAAGGCCTTGTGGGCCTGGATGAGCGTGTGATCCGTGGGAAAGCCACCGGCACTGGCCACAATTCGCGAAAACGGACCCGCCTCCACCTCGTACCACGCCTGCACGGTAGCAATGCCCTCTTGCCAAACCTCAAGCCAGTGGCCGGCGCTGGCCCAGGCCAGCTGACCCGCCTGATCCAAAACCAGGCCCAGGCTGAAGTCCGCGGCCCGGAGTTTTGCGACCTGCAGGATTTCTTCGGCCACCGGGTTGCCCTGCAGCACCCCCGGCTGACACCGGGGGTGCAGGCGTGGGGGGTCCACCGACAGGTCCAAAACCCGCCCGTGGTTAACCTGAATTTCCTCGTAGCCGGCCACCCCCGGAAAGACCATTTTCGGCCCACCGCCGAACCCGGCAAAGTAATGGTGCTGCACCGTGAAGATACTCAAAAGCAACGGCGCTTCCACCGCCAGGCGATGGAGCCGCACCGGCGTGCCGTCGGTCAACTCTCCAACCCGCACCAGCTGCTTTTGGTCGCGAGAATCGTGCTGGACCACGCTTACCCCCGGGGGCAACGGCCCCAGGTGCTCCCGGAGGGCCTCCAGATGCACCGGAGGGTGCGTGCCACAGGCCAGAAGCAACGTCACCTGCTGTGGGCTTACACGTCCCCGCGCGAGCTCCTGAAACACCGCGGGCAAAACCACGGGCAGATGGGCCTTGCGGGTGACGTCGGGGACCAGGATGACCACACCAGCTTTTCCCGCTGCCAGTTGCGAAAGGGGTGGCAAGCCCAGCGGCTTTTGCAGCGCCTCGGCCACCAGTCGCTCCAGGTTTTGCCCCCTGGGTGCTGCTGGCTTGAGCTCAAAAACCCGCAATCCCCTCAAGTCGCACGCCACAAAACCGCGCCCGTAGGGGAGCTTGGCAATCACCTTTTACTTCACCCCGGCACCCGGAGGCACGTCCTTTTCCGGCGTTAGAAGCACCGGCGAACCATCGGGAAGGGTGGCCGCCAAAAGCATTCCCCGGGACTCCACGCCCATGAGGGTAGCCGGCTTGAGGTTGGCCACCACCACGATGAGCTTGCCCACAAGCTCCTCAGGTTGGTACGAGCCGCCAATGCCGGCCACGATTTGCCGCGGCTGCCCTTCGCCCAAGTCCACCTCCAGACGCACCAGCTTTTTGGACTTGGGCACCCGCTCGGCGGTCACCACCTTGCCCACCACCAGCTTGATCCTTGCAAACTCCTCAATGGAAACCAGCTCGCTCTGCTGGGTGCTTCCCTGCTCACTTACCTGTTCGCTCACCTTGACCTCCGCAAAAAAGGCCTTGTCGTCCACCTTGGGAAACAGCGGCCCCTGGTCGGGACCTAAAGCGGCCGACACCGGCAGCATACCCCACGCCAGTTGCTTTTTCCCCGCGTCGTCGGTTGGCAACGCATCAAAAACCTTATCCGCCGTGCCCGGCATGACCGGACTGATCATCACCGCCACCAGGCGCAGGCTTTCCAGGCAGTTGTACATGATGCGGGAAAGCCGCCCTGAGGCACCTTCCGCTTTGAAAATGCCCCACGGAGCCTTTTCGGTGACGTAGCCGTCCACCGCGGATAAAAGCTCCCAAACCGCCTCCAAAGCCCGGTGAAACTCGTAACCCTCCATGCTTTCCAGGTAACGAGCCACCGCTTCTTCAGCTTTGGCCCTCAAGGTGCTTTCGCCACAAGCTTCCGGCGGGGTCTTACCGTCAAAATAGCGACGGGCCATGGCCATTACCCGGGCAAAGGTGTTGCCCAGGCCGTTGGCGAGGTCGGCGTTGTAGCGGGAAAGAAAACCCTCGTCGGAAAAGCTGGCGTCCTGGCCAAAGGTCATTTCGCGCAGGAAGAAGTATCGCAGCGGGTCAGCCCCGAACTGGCCGATGAGGTAATCGGGCCGCACCACGTTGCCCAGGCTCTTGGACATCTTTTTTTCGTCCTTGAGCCACCAACCATGCCCAAAAACCTGCTTGGGAAGCGGCAACCCCGCAGACATCAAGAACGCGGGCCAGTACACGCAGTGAAAGCGCAGGATGTCCTTGCCCACAAGGTGCAGATCCGCAGGCCAAAAGCGCTGGAAACGGTCCTGGTTTTCGGAGCCAAAACCGAGGGCAGAAATGTAGTTGGTGAGCGCATCAACCCACACGTAAACCACGTGGCGGTCGTCCCCCGGCCAGGGAATGCCCCAGCGCAGGGAAGCCCGGGAAATGGAAAGGTCCTTGAGGCCTCCCTCCACAAAGCGCACCACCTCGTTGAAGCGCGAAGCGGGGCGCACGAAGTCAGGGTTTTCCCGGTAAAAGGCCAAAAGCTTTTCCTGGTAGGCGGAAAGCCGGAAAAAGTAAGACTCCTCGGCGAGACGCTCCACAGGATGCCCAAAGTCAGGACAACGGCCGTCTTTCAGCTGGGTTTCGGGGTAAAAGGACTCGCAACCCGAGCAGTACCAGCCTTCGTAGCTGGCCTTGTAAATGTCGCCGGCTTCGCTCATGCGGCGGATAAGCTCCCGCACGCCAGCTTTATGCCGCTCCTGGGTGGTGCGGATGAAGTCATCGTGGGTAATGGCCAGCTCCCGCCACAGCTCGTGGTAACGCCCCACCACCTGATCGGCCAGCGCCTGCGGCGGAATTCCCTGCTCGCGGGCGGCGCGCTCGATCTTTTGTCCGTGTTCATCGGTGCCGGTGAGGAAGAAAACCTCAAAACCCCGCATGCGCTTGAAGCGGGCCAGCACGTCGGCCACCACCGTGGTGTACATGTGCCCAATGTGCGGCAAATCGTTCACGTAGTAAATCGGCGTGGTGATGTAAAAAATACGCGCCACCCGGCACCTCCGTCAGAGGCTAGAGGATACCACTGCAACGGACCTGACGAGCCATCGCAAGGTCCAGAGCTTCCGAAAGCCTGCTTCGCCAAAGAAAAAAGCAGGGGCCCTTACGCCCCTGCCCAAGTTTGCCGGAGCTCACCGAGTATCAACCAGGGTCCTGTGGTCTCATTCGCACGGGTTTCCTAAAAAGGTTCGCCATTGAGCCAAGCAGGCTGCCCCAAAACCGCTTCTACCGACGGTCGCTCGCAGCACTGCCTTCCGGCAACGGGGTGAGTTGACCAATCCGTTCGCCATGCTCGGGAGCCCCTAGCACCACCGAAATGACCAGACCCGTTTTCTGCGATGGATCCTCGCCTACCTTCACAAGGTTGGCGGATACCGCTTCCGGCTTGAGGTTGTAAATGGCTCCATCGGCTGCATCAATAATGATGCCGATGATTCCGCCGAAGAGCAGGTTGCCGAAGAGCCATCCCGAAATGTGACGGGTGAGGACCATTTCGTAGGGTTGATAGCCCTCCAGCTCAATGCGAATGCGGTGATCGGTCTTGCGAGAAAGCTCCGCAACCATTGGGGTTTTGCCCAAGAGCTGGCCGTTGTCGTAGACCGTAGCTGCTGATGGGATACTGGTTATGCCCACGCTTTGGCGGGTGCCGTGAATGATGCTGGCACAAGCTATCAGGACCACCACACCAACCAACAAAAGCCCAAAACGTGTTTTTCTCATCATGGTTCCCTCCCTTCGCCGCCTACGTTAGGGAGGCATGGGGCATACTACGTGCCCCGGGAGCGAAAAACGCGAGAATGTTTGGCCGGGGCCTGAATAGGCTCGTCAGACGTGCTTCTTGGCCTTCTTTGCAGCGAAAGGATTAAATGAGCCTTGCCAAAGGTAGCTTTTCCACCGTGACGTATGCCGCTTATGCTGACGCCACACGGCCAAACCAAGCCCGCAGGTCGAGCAACTTACATGTAGCGGGCATCCTCCATAGCTTCAGCAATTAAAGTTAGCGCAGCAGCCTTCATGGCTTCGTCATCGGACACCCCACGCCCAGACCAACTGGCAATCGCGTGGGCCAACTGGTCTCTCTGCGTGGCTAATACCTGCGGCAGCCACTCCCGCTCCAGCCGGCGGCGCCAATCTTCGCCGGCTTCCGCGGCGGCGCGGCACAACAGCAGCAGCTCCTCCAAAACGTCAGCGGGCATTAGCTCTTCCCCACTCGCCGCCAGAGCGTGCCGGAAGGCGTGTCTTCAAGGATGATGCCGCGGTCGGCCAGCTGCTTGCGAATGGCGTCGGCGGTGGCAAAGTCCCGACGAGCCCTGGCTTCCGCACGTTTTTGAATGAGCGCTTCCACCTCCGCATCGGTTTCCTCGGTGGTCACCTCGGGAAACACGCCCAAAACCCCGTTGGCCAGGCGCAGTGCGGCTTTGGTGGCGCTCATGGCTTCGGCGGAAAGGCCGCCGGCATCCAGAGCCTGGTTCACCTTGGTGAGAAAGGTGTGCAGGGCCGCCAGGGCGCGGGCGGTGTTGAGGTCGTCGCCCAGGGCCTTTTCAAACTCCGCCACAAACTCTGAAGCGGCGGAAACCGGCAAATCGCCTTCGCCGCCGGCTGCTGGCGCATAGTGCAAGCGCCGGAGGGTGTTGCCAATGCGGCTCACCGCCGCTTCCGCAGCGTGCAGGGCATCAAAGGTGAAGTTGAGCTTTTGCCGGTACGGCACGGAAATCAGCAGGTAACGGATGGCCAGGGGGTCGTGCCCCCGCTCCAGAAGGTCCCGCAGCGTGAAAAAGTTCCCGGCGGACTTGGCCATCTTTTGCCCTTCCACCACCAGGTGCTCGGAGTGCAGCCAGTACTTGACGAAAGGCTTGCCTGTGGCTGCTTCCGACTGGGCGATTTCGTTTTCGTGGTGCGGGAAGATGAGGTCCACCCCGCCGGCGTGGATGTCAATGCTCTCGCCCAAAAGGGCAATGGCCATGGTGGAGCACTCCAAATGCCAACCTGGTCTTCCCGGCCCAAAGGGAGTGTCCCAGTAGGGCTCCCCAGGACGGGCCGCCTTCCACAGCACGAAGTCCCGCACGTCTTCCTTTTCGTACTCATCGGCGTCCACCCGGGCCCCGGGCTTGATTTGCGAGGGGTCCACCCCCGAAAGCTTGCCGTAGTCGGGAAAAGCGGCGATGCGAAAGTAAGTGGAGCCTTCCAGCTCGTAGGTGTAGCCCTTTTCTTTAAGCCGGGCAATGAGCTCCACCATTTGCGGGATGAAGTCGGTGGCCCGCGGGTAGTACTCCACCCGCTCGCAGCGCAAGGTATCAATGTCCTCGAAAAACGCGGCAATGTAGCGGTCGGTGTAGGCCCGCAGGCTTACCCCCTCGGCGTTGGCACCGCGGATGGTTTTGTCGTCAATGTCCGTGAGGTTCATCACCTGCCGGACCTGGAAGCCGGCCACCTTGAGCGTCCGCCGCAGCACATCCTCGAACAAGAAGGTTCGGAGGTTGCCGATGTGCACGTAGTTGTAAACCGTAGGCCCGCAGGTGTACATGCGCACCTCTCCCGGTTGCAGTGGGGTAAAGCGCTCTGCGGTGCGAGCCGCGGTGTTGGTGAAGAAAAGCTCCATGCCCCCTCCCGCGGGCATTCTAAACCGCTTCCCTTCAAAGCTACGGCAGGTAGGCGCCGGGCGGTGGCTCCTCCAGCCACTCGGTGGTGTAGCTTTCGGTCTTGGGAACCACGCACAGGAACTCCACCGGCTCCTGCCCGCGGTTTTCGTACCAGTGGGCACACCCTGCGGGAATGAAAACGGCGGCCCCTGGACCCACCACGTGCTCCTCACCGTCCAGAGCAATGGTCATGTGCCCGCGGATGACCACCTGTTCGTGCTCCAGGTCGGGATGCCGGTGTTCGGGGATGCGCCCCCCGGGAGCCAGGAAAAACCTGCGGGTGATAAAGTTGGGGACGCCAATTTCCGGCCCCAAAACCACGGCCATGGATGCCCCCCGTGCCCGGGCTACCGGTTTTGCCTCCACCTCCTGGGGGAGAACCACCCTGCCTTCCTTGGCCATCTCTCAGCCCTCCACCACTAGCATACTGGCCCCTGCCGAAGGTTGGTACACTGCGGGAGGAGGAGGGCTGGAAGTGCCGGATGAACAAAAGGTCATGGCAAGCTTTCCACGAAACCCCGAGGAAACCATGCAGATCTCGGTGTCCACGTTTAAAGGGCGAACTTACGTGGACATCCGCCTTTACTTCACCGATGCCGATGGGCAACTGAAGCCCACCAAGAAAGGCGTCACCGTGCCACCTGAGCTCTGGGACCAGTTCCGGGCGGGCTTGCAGGCGGCCGAAGCGGAGCTCGTGCGCCGTAACCTCTGGCACCCGGCGGACGAGGAATAAGGCGAAACCTCAGCCGACCGCGCGCGTAGAAGGACCGCGAGGAGGTCTTGGGGGGATGACCAAAAAACAAACGCTGGCGTGCTTTTCCTCGTGGGTTCTGGCGGCAGGACTGTGGGCTCAGGCCCCAAGCCCCACGCCAATCCCGGACTTTGCCGCCCTTGCCGGCAGCAGCAACCTGGCTTACGAGCGCTTGAGCTACCTTTGCGATCGCATCGGACCACGTCCAGCATGGAGCCCAGCCTATGCCCGCGCCGCTTCCTGGGCCGCTGAGATCATGAAGCAGGACGGCCTGGAAAACGTGCGGCTGCAACCGGTGGAGGTGCCGGTGTGGGAACGGGGATCCGCGCGCTTGCTCATGCTCCAGCCCACCCAGAGGGAGCTGCCGGTTCTGGCCCTGGGGGGCTCGGTGGGCACCCCAGGGGTGGAAGCACCGGTGGTAGTGGTCAGGAGCCTGGACGAGGTGGGCCCGCAGGTACAGGGGGCCATCGTGCTTTACGCCTTCCCCATGTCCAAGCCCCAGGATTACGGGGCGGGCTCGAGGATTCGCTCGCAGGGGGCCTCCCGCGCCGCGGCTTTTGGCGCCAAAGCCATGCTTTTGCGTTCGCTGGCCACCGCTAGCCTGGCCACCCCCCATACCGGCATGCTGCACTACGAAGAGGGGAAGCCGCAAATCCCCGCTGCCGCCATTAGCCAGGAGGACGCCGATTGGATTGCGCGGCTGGTCAGTTCCGGGGTAATACCGGTGCTGCGCCTGGAGCTGGGTTGCAAAACCGGTGGCAAAACCCTAGCCCACAACGTCATTGGCGAAATCCCCGGGGAAAAACGGCCCGAGGAAATCGTGCTTTTGGGTGCCCACCTGGACTCCTGGGACGTGGGACAGGGGGCCCACGACGACGGTGCTGGATCGGTTCACGTGCTGGAGGCCATGCGTCTTTTGAAGCTGGCGGGGGTACGACCCAGCCGCACCGTGCGGGCGGTGCTGTTTGCCAACGAGGAGTTCGGCATTGACGGTGGTAAGGCGTACGCCCGCGAGTTTGGGGCGCAAAAGCACATTGCCGCCATCGAAAGCGACATGGGGGGCTTTCTCCCGGCGGCCTGGAGCATCAACGCCCCACCCCAGCTGATGGGGTGGCTCTGGCCGCTTTTGGCCACCACTTCGCTTTCAGCACGTCCCGGGTGGGGCGGGGCTGACATTTCCCCGCTGGCCAGCCAAAGCGTGCCGCTCATTGGGCTTGCTCCCGATCCCACCCACTACTTCGACTACCACCACACCAACGCCGACACGCTGGACAAGGTCAACCCCGAGCATTTACAAGCTGGGGCTCTGGCTCTGGCTCGCTTAGCGTGGGTTCTGGCCAACGCCCCCGAGGTTAAATGACGGGCCTCCTGCTGCTCCTGGCTCTTGCTTCCCCCTCCCCCACGCCGGCCCCGGCAGCCAGAATCGTGAAGCTCACCGCCGATTTGCCCGACCGAAGCGTAGTTTTGGTAACCCTCCAGGCCCGGGGAAAGGTTCAAAAGCTTAAGGATTTCGCCAAGCAAAAGCTCTACGTAGGGACAAACCCGATCAACCTTCCGGGTTCGCCCGATGTGAGCTTGACCGGCGATGGCTTCGAGGCCCGGTTTCAGCTCCCTTACGCCTCGGTACCCGAAGCGGTGTTGAGCCACGATCCCCACGCCCTTCCCCTGCGCTGGGAAGCCCTCGACGCTTCAGGAAAACCCGTTCTCGCTGCAGAAGGCTCAGTAGATCTGGGGGATCCGGGGCAAGTTTCATTTTCACCCAGACGGGCGTACGAGCTCTTTGCCCGTTTGGACCGGCTGCAGCTTGCTCCAGGCCTGGCTCAAGTGGGTTTTTCAGCGCTCCTTTCCCTTTACAACCCCTTTAGCTTCGAGCTGGTGGTGAAGCGCATTGAGTACGAGGTCAAGGTGGGGGAAACCACGCTCCTTTCCGCAAACAGGCCGGGCATGCGCCTGCGACCGGGCCGGGCCAACGACGTGCTTTTGGAACAGGAAGTCCCGCTGGCTTCCCTAGGGGGTGCGGTGCAGTCCTTGTTGAACAACCCTTCCGTTGATTTCTCCGGCAGGCTGGTCCTGCGCACCCCTACGGGAGACCAGGTGATCCCCCTCCAGTTTGGCAGCCACTGAGGAAGCCTGGGAACAAACTGGTGCCTCGGTTGGCCACGTCGAGGCCTGCCCTTGTTGTTTTAACCGATTTTCGGCTCTTTCCAGTTGCGGCGATTTCACAAAAAACCCGCCACAGAGCGTGGGTCCCGCATTTTCTGAATCTTGGCTGGGCTCCGTTCTATTGAGCTTCTGCTGCACGCTCGTAGTGCTCGGTCCTGCAAAATCCCCGTTTCGGTTTTGCCAGATGAAAGGTGCTGCAGAAGTGGTGCCCAGGGACGGACGGGCGAGCCGCGGCGTGTACGCGGCGAGCGGGGGGTTCGGGGGGGTTCAAGGGCGCCGGGCGGGCGGATGGCTGGGCGCCCGCTCCCCCGAAAAGGAAAGCAGCGCCGACGCAGGGATTTTCCCCTTCGCTCCTCGCTCGGCTGCTCCGCTCCGGGACGTCCCTCGGCATCTGTTCGGGGGGACACTCGCGCGCTTCGCGCGCTCGCGGGCATCCTACGCGGGGGGCACGCTCGCAGCCCTCCCTCCCACCCGCGAGCGGCTTAGCCCCCCGCGCCCCCACGCCGGCGCCAGCAAAGCTGGACGCCAGCTCCTCTTCCCGCGCCCCCTCGTAGAGCTCGGTCCTGAAAATCCCGTTTCGGTTTTGCCAGGTAAAAGGTGCTGCAGGAGTGGTGCCCAGGGACGGAATCGAACCGCCGACGCAGGGATTTTCAGTCCCTCGCTCTACCGACTGAGCTACCTGGGCCCGCCAGGCGAGGCGAAGTATGAACGGATGGGGGGAAGTTGTCAACTGCGGGGTGCGAAATCAGGCGTCTCGGGGGCCTTGGACGCTGGCCAAAACCTCGTCGGGAACCTCCACCTCCACGCGCAAAAGCCCCTGGGCGTGGGTTTTCCCCTGGGCATCGGTGAGCAAGCTTTCGCTGCCCCCGCCTCCCAGGGAATCGTGCAGGATGAAGTTCAACGCCAACAGGTTGGGAACCTCGTAGCGCACCACCGGGCCGCGCACCACCTGCCCAAACACCTGCTTGACCCATTCCGGCGTGAGGTTTTCCCGCATCCACTGGTACGCCTGCGGGCTTCTGGCAATGAGCCCAACGTTGGAGGCACTGCCCTTGTCCCCAGAACGCCCCAAAGCAATGGTCTCCAAAGGAACCCGCACCATAACATCCCCCGGACCAAGAGTGTACCCCACGAGGCCCAACGCGAGGCCGCAAACTGGGCCTACAATGCCGCCGTGACCGAGGGTGATCGCTCCTTGTTGGCCTGCTCGCTGCTCGTGGTGGTTTTGGTGTTGTTTTACCCAGCGTTTTTCCTCGGGCAGGTGCTGGCACCCCAGGCAGCGCTTTGGAGCTATCCCCCGTGGAGCGAGCTGGGGGGACCCAACCCCTCTTTGCACCAGCCCACCAACCGCCTGGCCTTTTCCCTGGCCCCGCGCCTGGCCCTGATTCAAAGGGAAGGTGCGGCGGTGGCCCTGTGGAACCCGTATATCGGGGGCGGACGTATCGGCTGGTTGGGGATGGCCGCTGACGGTTACGGTCCTTTTTCGGTGCTGGCTGCACTTTTTGCCCGGGATGTGCAGCACTTTCAGGCTTTGGCTCTTTGCGTTGTGATTTTTTCCTTTGCCGGGATGTTCCACCTGGCCCGGAGGTACCTCGCTCCTTGCCCGGCAGTGGTGAGCGCTCTCGTGTACACCCTTTCCGGGCCGGTGGTGAGCGCGTGGCTGGACGTCCCCGGCACCGTGGCAGTAGTTGTTCCTTGGCTTCTGGTCTTCACCCTGGACCTTCCCCGCTGGGGAGCAGTAGCGGGGGCCGCGCTTTGTGCAGCCCTTCTGTGGGTCAGCGGCGGGTACGGTTTGCCGTGGCTTGTACTTCCCCTTCTGGTCGGCTTGCTGCGAAGCTCCCACCGCGTTGCCACCATGACCGCAGCTTTCTTGGCGGTAGTGGCCGGGTTAGCACTGGCTTTTCCGAGCCTTTTTCTCGCCTATTTCGGCGGAGAATCCCCGGGCTTTTGGTGGTTAGAAGGGCGTCCGCTCGCCGCTGCTTCGCCCTCCGATCTTCTCGCCGGCAACATTTCGGCTTTTGGTGCAGATAGGCCCTGGGTGTTCTTCGGGTGGCCGGTGGTGCTTTTGGCGGTAGTGGGCGTTGTTTCGAAATCCAAAGTTCGAGCCTTGGCGGTAGGGCTTGCCTTTCTCGGTGCCGTCGCTGCCTTTGCACCTACGGCTCTCTTGCCTGTTTTTTTTGCTTCTTTTAGGCCTACCCTGGCCCTGGCCTTGGGCCTTGCGCTCCTGGCTGGAGTGGGGAGCGAGCGCTTGCTGGCCCGGACCCCCGGCTCCTGGCAACCGGTGGTGTCCGGGCTTGTGGCGCTGGCCGTGCTGTTGCGGGCATTGCCGGCGGCGAGCCTGTGGCTTCCGTGGCATAGCCGGGAGCGGGCGCAGCTGCAGTGGGAAACCCCTGCCGTTCAAGGTTTTCAACCGGGGGACCTGGTGCTTCCTCTGGTGACGCTTTTTCCTGCCGACTCGGCGGCCATGGCGGGGCTCGCCGATGTGCGGGCCCGGAGCTTCTGGGGGGAGCCCAAGCTGCGCAGGCTATTGGCTCCGGCTCCTGACGGTTCCCTGCACTTTTCCCGGCTTTCCGATACCATGCTCGCCAAGCTGGGAGTGCGCTGGCTTCTGGAGCCCCGAGAGCTTTCCCTGGTAAGCGGCGAGCTGTTTTCCCGCCTGATTTTGGCCGAAAGCCAGGGCCAAAATTCCAGGTTTCCAGTTACGGTGCCAGAAGGAGCTACCCGCCTGGGCCTTAGAGCCCCCGCACCGCCTTCCTTCGTCCATTTGCTGCAAGGAGACCAACGCTGGGTGCTGAAGAGCGACGGAGCCCTGGCCCAGGAAGCCGAGGGTTGGTGGTGGTGGCTGGTGCCGGAAGGGGTGAAGCCGGGTCAAGCGTGGCTGGTTTTGGCCTCGCCCCGCCCCACCTGGGGTCGTGAGTTTCAGCTGGCCTGGGACTGCTCGGGATGGGAGCTGGCCCATGAAGCTAGCTCCTTGCGGCTCTGGCGGCAACGCTGGGCCTTACCCCTGGCTTTTTTCGAGGGTGAGGCCAAAGAGGCGAGCTCGGTCGAGCTTGTAGTGGCCACACCCCAAAAGCTGGTGGTGCAAACCGAAAGCCCTACCGGGCAACGTTTGGGGATCCGCTGGAAGTTCAGACCGCACATTCAAAGGGCCTTTCTCGATGGGAAACCCGCCGCTATGCAACCGGGCTTTTTTCCCTGGTCTGCTGTGGAGGTTCCGGCGGGAAGCCACCGGATCACCGTAAAGGCGTCGTTACCCCTTGCCGTTTGGCTTGGGCCGCTTGCGGCTCTCGCCATCCTCGCTGGCGTCCGAAAGGTGCGGCTATGAAGCTTGTGATCGTGATACCGGCTTTTAACGAGGAGCAAACCCTACCCCAGGTGCTGGCTGCCATCCCGCCCGCCATTCCGCCTTTTGCCGAGGTGGAAACCCTGGTGGTGGACGACGGCTCCACCGATGGCACCGCCAAGGTAGCTGTCGCTGCGGGCGCCTCGGTTCACCGTTTGCCGGTGCACCGGGGTTTGGCTGCCGCTTTTACCGCCGGGCTGGAGGAAGCCCTGCGCCGGGGGGCCGACGCCATCGTGAACTTGGACGCCGACGGTCAGTACGACCCCGCGGAGATCCCCAGGCTCTTGGCTCCGATCCTGGCCGGCGAGGCAGAGATGGTGCTGGGAGACCGGGGTGTGGGCACCCTCGCCCACTTTTCCCCGGCCAAAAGGGTGCTTCAGCGCCTGGGGGCTTGGGCGGTGAAGAAGATTTCGGGGTTGCCGGTGACCGATGCCACCACCGGTTTTCGCGCCTTTTCCCGCCGCTGTGCCGCCCGTCTTTCCTGCTTCACCACCTTCACCTACACCCTGGAAACCCTCATTCAAGCCGGCATTGCCGGCATGGCGGTGCGCTGGGTGCCGGTTTCTGCGCGGCCTACACCACGCCCCTCCCGGCTTTTCCGCTCCAACACCCGTTACGTGCTGATTTCCCTGGCCACCATGCTGCGTTTGGTGTTGCTCTACCGGCCCTTGCGGGTGCTGCTGGGGCTTTCGGCTCTGGGCGCCACCGCCGGTTTGCTGCTTTTTGGCAGGTTCGCGTACTTCTACTTTGCTGGCATTTCCCCCGCCGGCCACGTGCAGTCGCTGATCGCCGGCGCGGTGCTGCTTTTGGGAGCCTTTCAGCTGGCCGTTTTAGCGGTGCTGGCGGACCTGGTGGCGGTGAACCGCCGGCTTCTGGATGAGCTCCGCAGCCGGGAGCGGGAGAAGAAGTGAGGCGCTTCCGCTGGAAAGCGCTGCTGCTGGTCCTGGGCACCGTGCTTGCACTGGCGCTGTTTCTCGTGGCCCAACCCCAAGCTGTTCTGCAGCTTTTTACCGGCATTTCGGGTCCCACGCTGGTTTTGGCGTTTGTTTTGCACCTTGGCATTGTCGGCACCCGCGCCTGGCGCCTTAAGCTCCTGAGCGACCGCACGCTGGGTGTCGCTTCGGCTTTTTTCCTGTTTACCGCCTCCCAAGCCGTTTCTTCCCTCTTGCCCTGGCGTTTGGGGGAGATGGCTTTGCCGCCTCTCGCCCGCTGGACGATGCGCAGCAAGCTGTCGCAGGGGGCTTTTTGGTGGCTGGCCGGGCGTTTTTTTGACCTCTGGTCGCTGGCTGTGGCCGTGGCGGGGCTGGCGCTCTTGGGTTTGCTCCCGCTCGCCCTCGTTTTTCCAGCGCTTTTCTTGCTGTTTTTTCTTGTCCTCGCTGCCTGGGCTTCAGCCCACCGCCAAACCTGGCGGGTGGTGGTGCGCTGGCTCCCTACCCGACGTTTGGTACGGGGGGCCCTTCGCATGCGCCAGTTGCTGGTGGATCTGGGACATCGGCCGGCGGTGGTGGCCGCAAGCTTCGCCCTTTCGCTTTTGGCCTGGGCGCTCATTGTGAGCTTTACCGCGGTACTTTGCCGGGGGATGGGTGCCAGCCTTTCCCTTGGGCAGGTGCTGCTTTCGGTGCTGGGCGCGACCCTGGGAGCTGCGATACCCATTGCCGGTTTGGGAAACCTGGGACCCTTGGAAGCGGGCTTTGCTTCGGCTTTAACCGTCACCGGTGTGCCCACCGCCCAAGCGTTAAGCCTGGGATTTGCCCTTCACTTTTGGACCCTGGCCTTCCAGCTCATCCTCGGCTTTCCGGCCATGGCGGGCCTGGTGCTGAAAGTCAAAAGGTAACCTTTAGGTCAAGCGGCTGCGGCGCTATACTCTCCCGCAGACACCGAAGGAGGGAGGTGCGCCATGCGAAACCTTATCCTGGCCTTGATTATCCTGGCTGCTTTGGCCTTCGTGGTGGGCACGGTGGCCGCCTTTGGGCAAATCACGGTGCTTGGCAAGCCGCCGGTGACCTTCTGGCGGGGCGCCGTGGGGTTCCTGCTGTTTGCCATTGCCCTTGAGCTCTGGCCTGGGGCTAAGGCTTAAAGCTCCTCCCGCTCCCAGGCCGGAGGGTGAAAGGGCCAGAGCGAGCGCAGAAACACCCAGAGGTCAAAGACCGCCACGGCAAAGGGCAGAAAGCCCAGGTAGCCCAGCACCGGCATCTCAAAGACCTTGAGGTGTCCGGCAAAGGGGACCGTGTACACCCAGCGCGCCGAGGCCAGAAAGTTCAGGCTTTCCCAGATGAACCCGCAAAGCGCACCCGCCAGGAGCAGAGCCACAAAGCGCGAGCGGTCCCCCTTTTCAAAGTCCCGAAGAAGGCACGGTCGCCCCCGCAAGAAGTTGACGCCTTCCAGCAAAAGCGGCCAGGCCAGCCACACATCGGCGGCAAAGTAAGGGGATGGCCAGACCAGGGGCAGAAAAGCCAGCGGGAAACCCGTCAGCATCAGGACCCAGGCGACTTCCTTTGGGATGCGCCCTCCTTCCCCCCTGGGCAGGCGCTGCAGCAAGTCCCGGAAGAGCTCGGCTAGCAACAGCATGGCGGGGGTAATGGTGGCAAAGGCCCAGGCGTAGCCGAAACCCCGCTCCGGCCATGGGGGAAGCCCCTGGTAATGCCACCAGAGCTCGGGTCCATCGGCGCGCCAAAAGCGCGGCCGGTTGTAAAGCTCGAACAACAACCACGAGGGGATGGAAATGACGGCCGCCAGCAGCAGCTCCCGGGGGCAACGCACAAGCCAGGAGCGGCCCCGGGAAAAAAGCAAGCCATCGGCCGCGAGGATCACCCCGGTCCAGCCCAAAGGCGTGAGGTTGCGGGCAAACCATGGGACCTGTAGACACGCTCCGGCCACCCCAAGGGCCACAAGCCCCACCCCCAGCCAAAACCACCAGCCCACGCGGCCCATGGCGTTATTCTAAGGCCAGGTGTAGCCTTGTGCGGGAGGCACCATGTGGTTAGGCGTTTGCGTTCTCTGCATGCAGGCGTTGCAGGCACCACCTTTGGCGGTGGTCGTGCGCAGCGAGGGCGGCATCAACCCCAGCGAGGAGAAGGTCACGTTTTTCCAGGACGGCAGGGTGGTCGTGGAGTCCTGGTCTTTGGCCCAACGGGACAAGCGCCAGAGCTCCGGACGCCTTGATGCCCAGCAATTGGTTAAACTGGACGAGCTCCTGGCCAAAGCCCAAAAGGCCAACTGGCCGCCCACCCTCAACCAGACCCGAGGACCGCAAGTAGCTTTTGCCGTGACCCTCACCTGGTGGTGGCAAGGCAAGGAAAATAGCGTCCTCGGCTACACCTTTGGCGAGCCCCCGTTGCCTGACGAGTTCACCGAGCTTTCCCAAGAGCTTTTCCAGCTGGCTCAAAAGGCGGTTTCCCAGCCGGCCCGGTAACCCCTGGCGATGGACGTCGTAAACTGCTAAGGGCCGCAGGGCCTGGAGGCAAGGACGTGAAAAACAAAACGAAAGCCATACTGGGTGTGGTCAGCGTTGTGGTCATTGCCGCGTTTGTGTGGAGCTTGGCGGGAAAAAAGACAGGAGAAGCCGCGCGTTTCCTTACCGCTCCGGTAACTCGAGGGACGGTGATTCAGTCGGTCACCACCACCGGCACCCTGGAAGCCCTCACCACCGTAAAGGTGGGTTCGCAGGTTTCCGGCATCATTGCGGAAATCCATGCGGACTTTAACGATCGGGTGAAGAAAGGGCAGGTGCTGGCGGTTTTGGACCCCACCCCGTTTGTGGCCGCGGTGAACCAGACCAAGGCCCAGCTGGAGAGGGCCCGCATCCAGGCTCTGGATGCGGAAGCCAAGTACAAGAGGCAGCAAGCCCTCTTTGAGGCCAAGCTGGTTTCCGAAGACCAGCTGGAAACCGCCCGCGCCGCTTACCACCAGGCTTTGGCGCAGGTCACCGAGCTGGAAGCCGCTCTGGAGCGGGCAGAAACCAACTACCGCTACTCGGTAATTCGCGCTCCCATTGACGGCGTGGTGGTTTCCCGGGACTACGACGTGGGGCAAACCGTGGCCGCTTCTTTCCAGGCCCCGACGCTTTTCACCATTGCCGAGGACCTCACGCGCATGCGCCTGACCTGCGACGTCTCGGAAGCCGACATCGGTCAGGTGAAGGTGGGCCAAACCGTGCTCTTTTCCGTGGACTCCTATCCGGAAAAGCAGTTCACCGGTCGCGTGGCGCAAATCCGCCTTTCCCCCAAGATCACCAACAACGTGGTCACCTACCCGGTGGTGGTGGAGGTTGAAAACAACGAGGGTCTGCTTTTGCCGGGGATGACCGCAGAGGTCCACATTCAAGTGGCCAAGGCCGAAGACGTGCTCCGCATTCCCGCTTCCGCCCTGCGCTTCCGGCCGGAAATGCTGGGGCTGGCGGTAGGGAGCAACCGGGCCAACGGAAACGCGCCCGCCCAGCGCCGGGAACCCGGGAGGGGCTCTGACCGGGGTGGGGCCTCCTCGCGCCGCGAGCCCCGGCCAGCAGGTGGCGGGACTGAGGACAAGCTGGCCACCGTGTATTTGCCTGGTGAAAAGCCCAGCGACCCGCTGCGCCCGGTGCGCTTCATGCCAGGCCTCACCGATGGCCAGTACGTGGAGGTGCGGGGCGGGGAGTTGGCCGAAGGGCAACAGGTGGTGGTGGGCTTGGCCACCGCCCAAGCCGAAGAAGCCGGTGGACTGGCCGGTATGACGCGTATGGGTCCCCCCCGGCGGTAGGAGGAGACCATGGTCAACCCGTTAGAGGTTTACAAGGTGTCGTTGGTGGCGCTGCGGCGCAACCCCATGCGCACAGCGCTGACCATGCTGGGGGTCATCATTGGCGTGGCCTGCGTGGTGGCCATGGTGGCTATTGGCCAGGGGGCCTCATCGGCCATTCAAAACCAAATTGGGGCCCTGGGCACCAACTTCATGATCGTGTTTTCTGGCTCCCGCTCCGCCGGTGGGGTGCGCCACGGCATCGGCTCGGTGCAGTCCCTGACGGTGGAGGATGCGGAAGCCATTGCCCGGGAGTGCCCGTCGGTGGCGGTGGCCGAACCCTCGGTGCGGACCGTGGCGCAAGTGGTTTACGGCAACCAAAACTGGTTCACCACCATTCAAGGGGCAGGGCCCAATTACCCCACCATTCGCGCCTGGGCCGTGAGCAAAGGCACTTTCTTTACGGACGAGGACGTGAAAGCCTCGACGAAAGTAGCGGTGCTGGGGGCCACCGTGGTGGAAAACCTTTTTGGCTCCGCCCAGGCCAACCCCGTGGGCGAAATCGTGCGCATCAAGGGGATCCCGTTTCGGGTAATCGGGGTGCTGGACAAAAAGGGCGGCTCGGCCATGGGCCAAGATCAGGACGACATTGTTGTGGTCCCCTACACCACTGCCCAAAAACGGCTCATGGGAATTACTTACATTCAGGCCATCATGGTTTCGGCCGTATCCCCCAAGGCCATTGACCGTGCCGCCGACGAAATTACTCAGCTCCTCCGGCAACGGCACCGCATTGGCAAAGGCCAGGACGACGACTTCGTCATCCGCAGCCAGCAGGACATCGCCTCCACCGCCACGCAGATGAGTCAGGTCCTGACGCTGCTTTTGGCCGCCATTGCTTCGGTTTCGCTTTTGGTAGGTGGCATCGGCATCATGAACATCATGCTGGTTTCGGTCACCGAGCGGACCCGGGAAATTGGCGTACGGCGCGCCTTGGGCGCCCGCCGGGCCGACATTCGCTGGCAGTTTCTGATTGAAAGCTCGATGATTTCCGGGCTGGGAGGGGTTGTCGGCATTGGCCTGGGCATCTTCATTGCCAGGCTCATTTCCCGCATTGGCGGCTGGCCCACCCTTGTGCAACCCCAGGTGGTGGCGGCGGCTTTCCTCTTTGCGGGGGCGGTGGGGATTTTCTTTGGCCTGTACCCGGCGGCCAAGGCCGCGCGTTTGGACCCGATTGAGGCTTTGCGTTACGAGTAAAAACCGGCTTTTGATCGGCTAGGCCTGATCTGCCCCAGGGGTTTTGGCCGCTAACCCTTGGCAGGCTTGCAAAAAGCAATGTGCGGTTTCTTCATCCCAGGCCACCAGGTGAATTTCCCTCACGAACGTTGCCTCCTGCAAAAACCTGGCGCACTCAAAGGCAATGACCTGGCAGCCGGCCGCTTTCGGGTAGCCGAAAATGCCGGTGGAAATGGCGGGAAGCGCCACGCTTTGGGCTTGCCGCTCTTCCGTCCGCAAGAGCGCCTGCCGCACTGCCGACCGCAGCTTGTTCTCTTCGTCCCCTTCCCCCCAAATCGGCCCCACAGCGTGAATGACCCACCGGCAGGGGAGCGCCCCTGCCGAGGTGACCACTGCCCCTCCCACCGGTACCGGCGCCAGGCGGTTGGACTCCTCCTGGATGATGCGTCCCCCCTTGCGCACAATGGCACCGGCCACCCCTCCCCCGTGCGCCAACTGGGAGTTGGCAGCGTTCACGATGGCGTCTACCCGCTCTTCGGTGATGTCCCCCTTGACCACCACCAGCTGTCCGCGCCCAACAGCCTGCTGCCAAAGGATTTGCCCCATAGGCCCCTCCGCGGTCATTGTAACCACCTGCTTTGGCCCCCCGGGAGGCTCGGGTAGAATCCCCCTGTGTTGGCCCTGACCCTGTCCGTGACTCTCTTGGCGTGCCCCCTCCACCCAGTTTCCCTCGACCTGGAACTGGGAAAACGAGCCTTGCCGGGTCTTCCCCCGGATTTGGCCCGGCAGCTGACCAAGCACCCGCAGGCCTACCGGCGGGGCGCGGAAGCGGCCTTTGCCTACCCTCAGGCCATTCACGTCATGGGCCCCGGCAACTCCCTGGAAGAAGCGGTGCTGGCGCAGTGCGAGCGGCTGGTGGCCGCCATCCGCGGGCAAGCCAGTTTTGAGGCGGTGACCGCCGGTTTTGGGGCGTTAGCCCACCTGGTGTGGGACATCAACTTCCCGGTGGAAGCCTCGACGGAAGCTGAAGCCCGGGCCTTTGTGGCTTTTCTGCAGTCGCGTGCGCCGCGAATCCCGGTGGTTTTTTACTCCGGCTACGAGTCCCTGCCGTTTTCCTCCCGGGAAACCCTGTGGGGTTTTATTCTCGCCGAGGCTTCCCGGGTTTCGCCACTCCGGCAGGCCCTTTCCGAGGATTTCCGTCGGGTGGGAGGTCCGGGCTTTTGGAACTTGCTGGATGACCGCTCCACCGCATTTGGGGTGGCTTCGGTGAGCTTAAACCGCGCCATTTCCCAGTACGTGGCTTTGTCTTCGTGGGTCTGGCATCACGCCGGAGGCCTGGTGGTGCCTTTCCCCGGTGACGGCAACAGGATTCTGGTTTGGAAAGGAGAGCTGAAACCCCGTGAAGCGCCTTTGCCTCGTCTCGGTATCCGATAAAACCGGTGTGGTGCCGTTGGTGCAGGAGCTTAAAGCCTTGGGCTTTGAGGTGCTTTCCACCGGCGGCACGGCGGCGTTGTTGCGAAGCTCCGGCCTGGAGGTCACCGACATCGCCTCCTGGACCGGCAGCCCGGAAATCCTTGGCGGCCGGGTGAAGACCCTGCACCCCAAGGTTTTTGCTGGCATCCTTGCCAACCTCGAGGATCCCAAGCACCGGGAGGAGCTGGCGCACATTGGGGCGGAACCCATCGAGCTGGTAGTGGTCAACCTCTACCCTTTCCAGCAGGTGGCCAGCAACCCTGCGGCTACCCCCCATGAGGTCATCGAAAACATTGACATTGGCGGCCCGTCCCTGCTCCGGGCGGCAGCCAAAAACCACGCCCGGGTGACGGTGGTGGTGGATCCCCAGGATTACGGTCTGGTGCTTTCCCACCTTAAAAGCAACGGGGGCGTCCCGCTTTCCCTGCGGCGCACGCTTGCCCTCAAGGCCTTCCGCCACACCGCCTCCTACGACGCCTTCATTGCCGGCGAGCTGCCCCGCTTTTTGGATATGCCTGCACCCAAGTTGCCGGCGGCCCTTGCGCCGTGGCTTTCCGCCGAAGAAGAACCGCTGCGCTACGGGGAAAACCCTCACCAGTGGGCGGTCTTTGCCCGGCCCAGGCAGGCCACCGGCTTTGCTGGCTTTCGCCAGCTCCAGGGCAAAGAGCTTTCCTACAACAACCTTATGGACGCCGATGGCGCGTGGAGTGCGGTTTGGGACCTTCCCGGCGCTGGCGTGGTGATCGTGAAGCACGCCAACCCCTGCGGGGCAGCCGTAGGGGAAAACCCGGAAGAGGCGTACCGCTTGGCGTTTTCCTGCGATCCGGTTTCGGCTTTTGGAGGCGTTATTGCTTTTTCCTCGCCGGTGGACGGCCCGGCAGCACAAGCGGTGGCCGAGCAGTTTGCCGAGGTGGTCCTGGCGCCGGAGTTCACCCCCGAAGCCCTGGCGGTTTTTGCCAAGAAGAAAAACCTGCGCGTGCTGCAAACCCCACGGCCTACCGGCGGGTTTCCCCGGCTGCGGGTGGTGGACGGCGGGCTTTTGGTGCAGCAAGCTGACGAAGGCTTCCCCGAGAGCTTCCGCGTGGTCACCCGGCGGCTACCCAGCGAGCAGGAACAGGAGGCTCTGGATTTGGCCTGGCGGATGGTCAAGCACGTGGCCTCCAACGCCATCGTTGTGGCCAACCACCGGCAAACCCTGGGGATTGGCGGCGGGCAGCCCTCCCGGGTGGATGCCTGCCGCATTGCCGTGAGCCGAGCGCAAGCCTTTGGGCATGCGCTGGCGGGAGCAGTGGCGGCTTCCGACGCCTTTTTCCCCTTCCCCGACGGGGTGAGGGTGCTGGCGGAAGCCGGCATTACCTGCATTGCCCAGCCTGGTGGCTCCATCCGCGATGATGAGGTGGTGCAGGTGGCCGACGAGCTGGGGGTTTCCATGGTGTTCACCGGTCGGCGTCACTTTCGGCATTAGCCCATGCTTGTTTTTTTGCTCCTCCTCACGCAGGCCACTTCCCCGCTGGATCAACTGGCCGCCAAGCTGCAGGCGGCACCCGCCTGGCAAGCGGAGTTCTCCCAGTCCTTCGTGCCCGCAGGCTTAACCCGGGGAAGCCAGGAGCACGGGACCTTTACCTTCGCCCACCCCTCCCGGGTGCGCTTTGACTACCAAAGCGACCCCAAGAGAACCTTTGCCGTAGATGGCTCTTTGGCGCGGATGGTGGATGCTGAAGCCGGCACCTGCCAGGCCCTGGAGCTCAGCCAGGGAGCTTGGGCCAGCTTGCCTTTGGTGACCCTCACCGACCCCGGTGCCCTCCGTGGGTTTTTTACGGTGGAGGAAAAGGCGGAAGCGATCACGCTTTTGCCCCGCCAACCCAGCCCGGAGCTGGCCCGGGTGGTGGTTCACTTGGGCCCCGACGGCCTCCCCCAGGAGGTTCTGGTGGAAGACGGGAGCGGCAACCTAAACCTTTTCCGCTTTTCCCGCTGGAGGGCGCAAAAGACCGTGGCCCGGGAGCTCTTTTCGCCCAGCTTGCCGGGGCAGCCTTCCTGCCTCCCCGGTGGTGACAACCCGCGCCCGCAAAGGTAGGATAGCCATGGCCGTGAGGCTGCGGAGGTAGCTTGAGCACGCAATCTCCATCGGGTTCGAGAGCAGCGCTCCTGCGCCAAGCCATGGTGACGGTTGAGCCACGCCTCAAGCTGGTGGAGGCCTTCATTACCAGGGAGCTGCAAGCTGGGCCGGAGGCCATCCAACAAACCGGCTCCTACGTGTTTTCCGCCGGCGGCAAGCGCTTGCGTCCGGCCCTTTTGCTTTTGGTTTCCCGCCTGGTGGGCTATCAAGGTGACAAGGACATCCGCTACGCCGCGCTCATCGAGATGGTCCACACCGCCACCCTCGTCCACGACGACATCATTGATCACGCCAACCTGCGCCGGGGACGGGCCTCAGCCAACAGCCGCTGGGGCAACCAGCTCACGGTGCTGTTGGGCGACTGGCTTTACACCCGCTCCATGGAGCTGGCCCTGGAGGTGGACGATTTGGACATCATGCGGGTGCTTTCCCGGGCCACCATCGAGATGATCGAGGGCGAGGTCCTGGGCTTGAGCCTCAAGGGGCGAACCGACATCACCGTGGAGCAGTACCTGGAAATTGCCCGCCGCAAAACCGCTGAGCTCTTTTCCGCGGCCTGCGCCATCCCTGCCCTGTTCGCGCCGGAATATGCCGGTTTTCGCGCAACCCTCAGCGAATACGGTCGCAACCTGGGCTTGTGCTTCCAAATTGTGGACGACCTTTTGGACCTCACGGGGGATCAGGACCACCTGGGCAAGCCGGTGTTTTCCGATTTGCGGGAAGGCAAGCTCACGCTGCCGCTCATCCTCGCCCTGCCGAAGTTTTCGCCCGAGCAGCGCCAGGCGGTGGCGGAGGTGGCCAGGGAGGGGGCTTTTTCCGGCCTCGAACCCCAGGAGCTCCAGCAGTGGTTGAGCGAAACCGGGGCTTTTTCCCAAGCTCGAGAGGTGGCTTTAAGCTTTGGCGAAAAGGCTGCCGCGCTTGCCTCTTCTCTCCCCGCAGGCTTTGAGCGGGACGCGCTGGTGGCCGCACCGTGGTTCGTGCTGGAAAGGGACCATTAGCCAGAGCTTTTCGGCAAGCGCGAGAAAGACGAAACGCCTGGTGTGTATAATTCCCACTCACGGCCATGAAAGGCCTTTTCGATTTTTTGGCAGGCAGGAAACGCCGACAGCAGGTGTGGGCAGCCACCCTGCGGCGGAACATCCAGCGCGCCCTGGAGGAAGGGAGGTACCCCTTCGCCCTGAAGTACTGTCAGGAGCTGCTGGAGGTGGCCCCCCAGGACGTGGAGGCATGGTTGCTGCGCGGCCATCTCGCGTGGAAGCACGAAAACAACGTGGCCCTGGCTGTGGAGTGCTACCGCAAGGTGCTCATTCTGGGGGGTTACGATAGCTCCAACGCGTCCGTGGCAAAGGCGCGTGCTTGCCTGGCACAACTCCTGGCGCCCGAGCCCTAAAGGGCTCCGCCACCGGCCAAACTTCCACAGCCCTGGGCTTGCCCTTTGCCACCACCAGCACCTGGCTTACCCACCGGGGTTCGGGGTCCAGCAAAACCTCCGGAGCCCCAAGGAAGGGTTGCAGGCGCTCCTTAAGCGCAGCCAGGTCCTCCCCGTTGGCTCCCGCTGCGTACCACACCCACCCGCTCTCTTCAGGGTGCACCACCACATACCCGAAAACCGGGGTTTCCAGGCGATAAAGGTAGGTCTTTGGCCCCATGGGCGTAGGTGGGCCAAAAGCCACCGGCTCCTCCACCAGGAGCTGGTCCAGGGTGCGGGGGCGGGAAAAGGCCCGGGGGAAGGACCAGGGGTAGCGAGGGGGGCTCCCCCAAACCACCGGCGGCGGCACCGGACCTTCCCTGGTCTCCAAAAGGAAGTCCCGACCGGTGACCACCGCGTTGGTTTTCTGCCCGGGCAAGTCCACTGAAGCCAAGAGCCCTCCCACCGGCGTGGGGGAGCGCACCTCGATGCGCACGCGGTTTTCCCCCGGCCGCAGGAGGTGGCTGATGCCGTACACATCCAGGCGAAAGCCGGGACGGGACCACCCGCAAGCCGCCGGCACGTTGTTCACCCAGGCCACGTACTCGCGGTCAGCGGCAACCTTCAAGAGAGCCCCGGGCCCGGGTTCAGCCACCGCAAACGTCGCCACAAAAACGCCGCGGGTGGGGTACGGCCGCTCCAGCTCGGCGGTCACCCAAACCCACCGGGCCTCGCCGGTGAGGTTGCCCACTTCCTGCCGCCAAAAACCGTGGAGCCAGGCCCACCCCAGGAGCAAAAAGCCCCAGGAAAACACCCTCCGCCAACGGCTGCCGCTCCACACCGGCTCAGTTTACCCCGCACCTGCTGGCTTTTCCCCGAAAAGACGCCCCACGCCCAGGGGGCCCCATGGTTTGACAAACTCCCCGCTCTCCCGTAGCATGCCGCCACGTGACGGCAAGAAGGGCTTTGGCGGTGATCCCGGCGCGAATGGGGGCTACCCGTTTTCCGGGCAAACCTCTCGTGTCCCTGTTGGGCAAGCCCATGGTGGCCCACGTGGTCAGCCGCGCCCTGGAAGCTGGAGTTTTTGCGGAGGTGATCGTGGCCACCGATCACGACGAGGTAGCCCGGGTGGCGGAGGAGGCCGGGGCGCGAGCTGTGCTCACCGGCCCCGCCCGCAGCGGCACCGATCGCGTGGCCATGGCGGTAAAGGAAATCCCCGGTGAGGTGGTGCTCAACGTGCAAGGGGACGAGCCGGCGGTGCCGCCGGAGAATTTAAGGCTTTTGGCTGGCTTTCTGCTTGAGCACCCGGAGATCCCCATGGCTACGCTGGCGCTTCCAGGCTCGCCGGCAGATTTAGAAAACCCCAACGTGGTGAAGGTGGTTTGCGACGATGCCGGTCGCGCCCTTTACTTTTCCCGGGCGGGTATCCCCTTTCAGCGCCACCCTGCCCCGGAGCTGGTGCAAAAGCACGTGGGGCTTTACGGGTTTCAGCGGGAGGTGCTGCTGCGCTTTGCGGCGCTCCCCGAACACCCCCTGGAGACCTGCGAGGGCTTGGAGCAGCTGCGGGCTTTGGCCGCCGGCATTCCCATTTACGTGCTGAAAGCCCAGGCGGAATCGGTGGCGGTGGATACGCCGGCAGACGTCAAAAGGGCGGAGAAAGCTTTGAGGCAGTACCAGCAGGGAGGTGGGTAATGGCCACCAAGTACGTGTTTGTCACGGGCGGCGTGGTGTCGTCGTTGGGCAAGGGCATTGCCGCCGCCTCCATAGGGGCGCTCTTTGAAGCCCACGGCTTTTCCGTGACGCTCATGAAGTGCGACCCCTACATCAACGTGGACCCCGGCACCATGTCGCCTTTTCAGCATGGGGAGGTGTACGTAACCGATGACGGGGCCGAAACCGACCTGGATTTAGGGCACTACGAGCGCTTTACCTCCGTGACCACCTCCCGCAAAAACAACATCACCACCGGCCGGGTGTACCTTTCGGTCATCGAAAAGGAGCGGCGGGGCGACTTTCTGGGCTCCACCGTGCAGGTGATTCCGCACATTACCGATGAAATCAAAGCCGCCATTCGCGATGTGGCCGAAGATCACGACGTGGTCATCGTGGAAATTGGCGGCACCGTGGGTGACATCGAGTCGCTGCCGTTTTTGGAGGCCATCCGCCAGTTCCGCCAGGATGTGGGCCGGGGCAACGCCGTCAACGTGCACGTCACACTGGTGCCCTACTTGGCGGCCTCCGACGAGCTCAAGACCAAACCCACCCAGCATTCGGTGAAGGAGCTGCGGGCCATCGGTATTCAACCGGACATCCTGGTTTGCCGCGTGGATCGCCACCTTCCCGAGGAAATGCGGCGAAAGATCGCGCTCTTCTGCAACGTGGAGGAACGCGCGGTCATCCCCGCCCGCACCGTGGAAACCATTTACGAAGTGCCGCTGCGCTTTGCCGCCGAAAACCTGGACCACATCCTCCTGGAAATGCTCAAGCTGCCACCGGGCCCGCGGGACCTGTCCAAGTGGCAAAAGGTTGTGGACCAGCTCAAGAACCCGCGCCACCGGGTACGCATTGGCATCGTGGGCAAATACGTGAACTTCGTGGACAGCTACAAGTCCTTGAACGAGGCGCTCATCCACGGCGGCATGGCCAACGATGCCAAGGTCGAGCTGGTTTTCATTGATGCCGAACAGCTGGAAGGGGAAGCCTATGTGGAAGAGCTCTTCCAGGTGGACGGCATCCTGGTCCCGGGAGGCTTTGGCAAGCGCGGTATTGAAGGGATGATCCGCGCTATCGAGTTTGCCCGCGGCCACAAGATCCCCTACTTTGGCATCTGCCTGGGCCTGCAAACCGCGGTGATCGAGTTTGCCCGCCACGTGTGCGGCCTGACCAAGGCCAACTCCTCGGAGTTCGTCCCCGATCCCCCTTACAAGGTGATCTACAAGATGCGGGAGCTGGTGGGAGTGGATACCCTGGGCGGCACCATGCGTTTGGGCAAGTACCCGTGCCAGCTCAAGCCCGGCTCCAAGGCCTGGGAGGCTTACGGTGCCGATACCGTTTGGGAGCGACACCGCCACCGCTACGAGGTGAACCAGGACTACGTGCCCATCCTGGAGCAGCACGGGCTGGTGGTTTCCGGACGCTCTCCGGACCGAATCTTCGTGGAGGTCATTGAGCTGCCGGACCACCCGTTTTTCGTGGCCTGTCAGTTCCACCCGGAGCTCAAGTCCAAGCCCTTTGCCCCCCACCCGCTGTTCGTGGCCTTCGTGAAAGCGGCGCTGGCCTACCAGAAGCAAAAGCGGGACGCGCTTTTGGTTGGGGAAACGCAACCTGAGCCGGCGGAAAAGCCCCAGGAGGAGCAAGCATGAAGCGGGTGGCCGCTTGCCCGGTCGCCGACCGCCTCACCATTGGGGAAGGCCAGCCCCTGGCCTTTATTGCCGGCCCGTGCGTGCTGGAATCCCTGGAGCTGGCCCTGGACACCGCCGGTGCCCTGGCGGAAATGGCCAGGGAGTACGGTATCCCCCTCATCTTCAAGAGCTCCTTCGACAAAGCCAACCGCTCCTCGCTGGCCTCCTTCCGCGGACCGGGGCTGGAAACCGGCCTTTCCTGGCTGGCAGAGGTGAAAAAAGCTACCGGGTTGCCGGTTCTCACCGATGTGCATGAGCCGTGGCAAGCCGAGCGGGCCGCCGAAGTAGTGGATGTCCTCCAGGTCCCGGCTTTTTTGTGCCGGCAAACCGACCTCATCCTGGCCTGCGCCCGTACCGGAAAAGCCGTGAACGTGAAAAAAGGGCAGTTCATGGCCCCGGACGACATGAAAAACGTGGTGCAAAAGGTGACCTCCACCGGCAATACCGCCGTAACCCTCACCGAACGGGGAAGCTCCTTCGGCTACCACAACCTGGTGGTGGATTTGCGCTCGCTGGCCATCATGCGGCAGTTTGCGCCGGTGATCTTTGACGTCACCCATTCCCTGCAGCTTCCCGGTGGTCTCGGTCACGCCACCGCTGGCGACAAGCAGTTTTTCCTGCACCTGGCGCGGGGGGCGGTGGCCTGCGGCATTGACGGGCTTTTTGCCGAAGTGCACCCCCAGCCGGAAAAGGCGCTTTCCGATCCCACCACCCAGCTTTCGCTGCCCGAGTTCCGGAAGCTCATCGAGCAAGCGCTTGCGGTGCGGGCTGCTGTGGCTCCTTTTACCGAAAGACCGTAAAGCGGAGGTTCAACCGTGCTCACCCCTGAGGATCTCTTGCCCGAGTTTTTAGGAACGCAAAAAACCTACGCCCCCGCCCAGCCCATCGAAGGCGTGCGGGTTTTCCCCCTCCGGCGTTTTGTGGACGACCGGGGTTTGTTTCTGGAGCTTTACCGGAACCAGGCCACCCACCCGGGAAGCGAAGAGCTTGCCCGCTTTTTTTCCGGCGTTGAAGTAGCCCAACTCAACTACTCGCTGGTAACGGTGAACGAGCACATCAAGGGCTTGCATTACCACCTGAAGCAGGCCGACGTGTGGTTTTGTCCCCCGCCGTTTAAGCTCAAGGTGGTGCTCCTGGATTTACGCCGAAACTCCCCCACTGCGGGTAAAACGCAGGTTGTGGTTTTGGGCGAGGGGAAGGACGCCTGGGTTTACATCCCTGCCGGTGTGGCCCACGGCTACCGCCCTTTGACCAACCCCTGCGGGCTCTTTTACCTGGTCACCCGCTGCTTTGACCTCAACGACCCCGACGAGTACCGCATCCCCTGGGACCACCCGGCGGTCAAGGAGCTCTGGGAAGTCAAAAACGAATAGAGCACTTCTGGGACCAGCGCCAAGGCGATTCGGTAACCCGGAATCTGCTTATTCCGGTCGAAACTCGTCCACCGGAACCGGCGCGCTCCAGCCTTCCCCTTGCTTTTTCGACACGAAAATATCCCAGTCCAACTCCCCCGGCGTGTAGCGCGGCAAGCGGTAAAAGAGCAAGGAACCGTCGGCGGTGGGGGCCGCTTCCAAAAGCGGCAAGCGCTGGTTTCCCGGCAAGCGCACCTCGCTCACCGTTTGCTTGGCAAACAAAAGCTGCCGATCCCCCCGGCAGAAGTAAAGGGTGGTGTTGGGGCCCAGGCGCGGCGCCCATTCCGCGCCCAACGTGTTGATCCTGGGTTCCACCGGTTGCCCCGCCTGGTTTTGGAACTTCAGCCAGAGGTCGGAAGAGCCAAACTCGTACACAGTCCAAACCATGGCACCCAGCTGTTTGCCAAAGCGCTGGCCGTCCCCGGCCGCTTTCCCGGCGGCCTCGGGCACAGCCTCCAGAGGCCCCCAGCTCCCCTTCCCCTGCCGCGTGCTTTGCACCAGCTGGGGTTCCTTTCCCGTAAAGCGCAGCTCGGCGAGCAGCGCGCTTTCGTCTTCGCTCACCCAGGTGACCCGCAGGGAAGCATCCTCAGGCAGATCGGGAAACACCAGCTGCTGGGGAGGGGTCCACGAGCCGCGGGCAAACTCGGTGCGGTAGGGCCGCAAGCCTCCCTTTTCTGCCCAGGGCAAAAGCGCACCACCCCGCACCATCCCCGGCCGCAGGGCACCGCGAGGGGACTCCCCTTCCCTCACCGGAGGCAGGAGACCGGCGGAAAAGTAAAGCACCTTCCCGGCGGCCAGCGGTACCGGCGAGACTTCCTTCCCCGAGGAGTTCACCTTGGCGGGGTCCCGGCGGTCGTTAACCCAGCTGGGGATTTGCTCCAGGGATTTGGTCAGGAAGCGCACCTGGTAGGAGCGGAAGTCGTAAACCTCCGCGGCATCCGCCAGGAGCGTTTTGGCTCCCACCATGGCGCAGCTGCCGGAAATCGGCACCGCCACCACCTCCTGGCCCACCCGCAGGCGGCTTACGTCTCCCGCCACCCCATCCACCACGCACACCGTGGAGCGGTCCACCCGCACCTTGGCCATCATTTCTTCCTGCGCCTCGGCAATGGGCCGTCCCTCCTTGCGCATGACGGGCTTGATGCTTTCCGGCATCGCCAAACGGATTTCCAGGGTCACAACACCCGGTTCCTGCGGCGACTCGTTGGCCGCCGCCAGCCGCCCCACCACCAGCACGTCCTCCTGGGGCACCGGCGTTTTTGTCACATCCTTTGGGCACGCCGAAAGGCCCACCACCAGAAAAATCCAGAAAAACCGGCGCATGTTCGCCTCCTAAAGTAGGATACCTGCAATGGCTGCGTTGGCGAGGTTGGCCAAGGTGCCCGCGGCCAGCGCCCGCACCCCCAGCCGCGCCAAATCGCCCTGGCGGTTGGGGGCCAGCGCCCCAATCCCGCCAATTTGAATGGCCACCGAGCCAATGTTGGCAAAACCGCACAAAGCGTACGTCGAAATGGCCACGGTTCTGGCCTCCAGTGCCCCGCCCACCATGGGGCTGCCGTTTTCCAAAATGGCCTTCAAATCCAGGTAAGCAATGAACTCGTTGAGGACCGTCTTCTTGCCCAAAAGCACACCCACCTGTGCGCATTCGCTCCAGGGGATCCCCAAAAGCCAGGCGGCCGGGGCAAAGAGGTAAGAAAAGATGAGCTCCAGAGACAGCGTGGGCAGGCCCACGGCCCGTCCGAGAAGGCCCAGAACGCCATTGAGCAAGGCCAGAAGCGCCAGGAAGGCGATGAGCATGGCCGCCACGTTGAGGGCCAGCTTCAACCCATCGGTGGCACCGGCAGCCGCTGCATCCACCGGGTTGACCCAGCTGCGCTCAATGGCGGTCTTAGCCTTGCCCCGGGTTTCCGGCTCTTCGGTTTCCGGGAACATGAGCTTGGACATCACAAGCCCCGCCGGCGCTCCCATCACCGAGGCCGCCAAGAGGTGCTCGGCGGGGATCCCAAAGCCGATGTAAACCGCCAGAACCCCTGCGGCCATGGTGGCAAAGCCGGTAACCATCACCGCGTGCAGCTCGGAGTTGGTAAGCCTCGGAACGTAAGGGCGAATGAACAACGGTGCCTCGGTTTGCCCAACAAAGATGTTGGCCGCCCCACACAGGGACTCCGCCCCGGAAGTGCGCATGGTGCGCATCATGAGCCAGCCAATGCCCTCCACCACCCGCTGCAAGACCCCGTAGTAGTACAGGAGGGTCATGGTGCTTGAGACGAAGATGATGGTGGGCAGCACCTTAAAGGCAAAGAAGTGCTCGGTAAAGGCGTCGCCAAACACGAAGCGGGAACCGGCATCGGAAAACTCCAGGAACTTACGGGCAATTTTGGCGAGAAAGGAAAAAAAAGCGAAGCCGGCAGGCACCTTGATGATGAGCACGGCCACCGCCACCTGCAAACCCAAACCCCAAAGCACGGTGCGCCAGGAAATCGCCTTGCGGTTCACCGAGAAAAGGTAGGCAAGCCCCAAAAAGCAAAGCAGGCCCAACGCCGCCACCAAACGCTCCATGTCCCCTCCTCTCGCTTCCCCCACGGGGAAGGCATCGGTGCTAGAGCTTACAAGAAAACCGGCCCTTCTTGCCAAGGTGTAAGCCCGCTATGATGCCCCTGTGAGCTGGTTGAGCCCTGGGGAATTCGACGCTTTAGTGGAAGAAGCCCTGGCGGCGCTGCCCCGCCGTTTCCTGGAGCTGGTGGACAACGTGGCCATTGTGGTGGAAGAGGAGCCTTCTCCCGAGGATCTGGCCTCCCTGGACCACCAAGAAGGTGAGGAGCTCCTGGGCCTTTACCAGGGCTTAAGCCTTCCCGAGCGGGGGGCGTTTTATTCCAACGTGCTGCCCGACCGCATCGTGCTTTACCGCGGCCCCCTGCTTCGCCGCTGCCGGAACCGCCGGGAGCTCAAAGCGGAAATCCAAGCCACGGTGATCCACGAGCTGGGTCACTACTTCGGCCTGGACGAAGACGCCATGCCCTAAGCCCTATTCCCGATCGGGGTGGCCAAAATCGGTGTCCGGGGGCTCTTTGGCTGCCCGGGTAAAGCCCAAAGCCAGGACCACCACCGCCAAGACCGCGTACGCCGAGGAAAACTGGTAAGCCAGCGAGCGCTGCATGGCGTCGGCGAGCTTCCAGGGCAGGTACATAACCCCTTCCGGTGATGCCGAGTGAATGGCCCCAAAGAACGTCATCACCGAAAGCACCGCCAGATACAAGGACGCCGCCTTAAAGCGACGGTCAATGAGCTCCGCCAAAAACCCGCCCCAGAGCATGGCGGTGAGGATGAAGCCGTTGCCCAACGCCACGGTCACCAGAACCTCGGGCAGCTCCTTGCCGGGCGCCTGCAAGAGCGCGGAAAACTGCGCCGCCGGCACGATTTGCGGGTTGGAGAGCTTGATGGCCAGGAGCCTGGCCACCGTGGGGAAGTACGCAAAGGCCACCGCCGGGGCATGCCTGGCGGGACAAGCCAAAAACGCCTGCACCATGATGTCCAGCGCCACAAAGATCAAAATCGGCGCTAAAACCGCCCGGGGGATGAGCTCCACGATGTAGCCGATATAGCCCAAAACCCCACCCAGGCCAATGAAAAGGCCGGTCAAAAGCGTATAACCGGCCCGTGCACCCATGCCCTTGTAGGCCGGTTGCCCAATGTAAGGGGTGGACTGGGCAACCCCACCGCAAACCCCAGCAATAAGCGTGGCCACCGCTTCGGTGAGCAGGATGTCCCGGGTGTTGAAATCGTCCCCGGCTACCCGGGCGCTTTCGGTGACGTTAATGCCGCCCACCACGGTGAGGAGCGCAAAGGGAATGGCAATGGGCAGGTACGTAAGGGCCGGTACAAAGCCCTTGATGAAGTCCAGGGTCGGAATCGGGAAACCGCCGTGAAACTCCGCCGGCGGCAGCGGCTGGAACGTGCCCCCCACCCAGCCCAGAGGGCCAAGCGTGTAGTAAAGGGCCGTCCCCAGCGCAATGGCCACCAAAACTCCCGGGGCATGCCCCGGCAGGCGCACCCTGGCCACCAGGTTGTAAAGGATTAGCCCCAGGGAAACCAGGCCCACCAGCGGCATGCCGAAGATGTCCACCAGCGGAATGAAACCAATGAGCGCCAGGCCAATGCCCGCCAGCGAGCCCAGCAGTCCGGCCTGCGGCACCACCTTTTGCACCCAGCGCCCGGCAAAGGAAAGCGCGGTTTTGACAATGCCAATCATCACCATGGTGGCCATGCCGATGTACCAGGTCATCATGGCCGCTTCCCGCTCCGGCATCCCCTGGGCTTTCAAGGAAACGAAGGCCGGACCCAAAACCACCAGGGCAATGCCAATGGTGGACGGGGTGTCCAACCCCAAAGGCATGGCGGTGACGTGGGGGTTGCCGGTCTTTTTGGCCAGCCGAAAGGCCATCCAGGTGTACACCATGTCACCGAAAAGCACGCCCAAAGCAGTGCCCGGGAACATCCTCTGGTACACGATGTCGGCGGGAAACCCAAAGCCAAAAACCAGGATCCCCGCCAAAAAGGAAAGCACGGTCATGTTGTCAAACATCAGCCCAAAAAAACCGTTGAGATCACCAATGGCAAACCAACGATAGCGAGCTTGGTCCTTCACGGCTTCCCTCCGTTATGGGTTTTGTGGGGACGGACAAAAGCAGCAACCGTCCGGTGGTTGGCAGCAAGCGGTGTTTCCGGCCACAAGCTTTTCACGGCGCAATGCTAGCAAAAGCCCCCGGAAAAACGCCAGAAAGCGCCCCCGCGGGGGTGGCAATCAGGTGGCGTAGCGCGTGGGGTCAGGAAGATTGGCTTCGGCAAAGCCTTGGCGCCGCAAACGACAAGCGTCGCAGGCCCCACAGTGGATGCCTTCTTCCGGCGGGTCATAGCAGGAAAAGGTCAGCTCGAAGGCAAGCCCCAGCTGGTAACCCAGGCAAACGATCCCAGCCTTGGTGAGGTGGAGAAGCGGGGCGTGCACCTCAAAGCCTGCCCCTTCCCTTCCAGCCTTGGTTCCCAGGTTGGCCACCCGCTGGAAGGCCCGCAAAAAGTCCGGCCGGCAGTCGGGGTAACCGGAGTAATCAAGGACGTTGGCCCCCATCACCAGGTGACGGGCACCGCGGGTTTCGGCATAGGCCAGAAGCAACGCCAAAAGCACGGTGTTGCGGGCAGGCACGTAGGTCACGGGGATGCCTTCCCCAATGTTTTCGCGGTTTTTGGGCACCGCAAGCTCGTCGGTCAGTGCCGAACCACCAAAGGCCCGCAAATCCACCTTGATCACGCGATGCTCGGAAAGCTTGAGGCTTTCCGCCACCCGCCTGGCCGCTTGCAGCTCAAAGGCGTGCCGCTGGCCGTAGTCCACCGACAAAGCCCCCACCCACGGCCACCGCGCCCGCGCCCAGGCCGCGGCGGTGGCGGAGTCCATACCCCCCGAAAGCAAAACCACAGCCTTGTCCCCGCTCATGCCTTCCCCCACCGCTGGCGCACCTCCGCCGCCCGCTCCTGCGCCTCGGCCCAGCTCACGGGGGAAACCGTGCCCCGGGCAAAGCGGCTCACCCGAAATGAGGCGCGCTCCAGGGCAGCTGCCAACGCCGGATCCTTTTCTGCCCAGAAATCCACGTAGTCGGCCACTGCCTGCCGGGCTTCCAAGGCATTGCACAAAAGCACCTGGTGGCACCCCGCCATGAGCGCGGCGGTGGCCCGCTCCTCCAAGCTGCCCCAGGCGGCCAGAGCCCCCATTTCCACGTCGTCAGCCATGATCAAGCCCGCTTCCCTTGGCACCAGACTCACGATTTTCCGGGACAAGGAAGCCGGGGCCACCGCTTCACCAAGACCTGGAGCCAGAGCGTGGGCCACCATCACCGCCCGTTCCGGCGACGCCAGCTTGCCGAAGGCCTCCCGGTGCAGCTTCACCTCATCGCCCAGGACCGGCAGCTCCCGGTGGGAGTCCACCGGCCCGCTTCCCAGCCCCGGAAAGTGCTTGAGGCATCCCGCCACCCCAAAGCATTCCAGGCCCGCAAGAAAGGCCCCGGCCAGGCGGGCCACATCCTCCACGCTGTGGCCCCAGCAGCGGCCCTCTTCGGCCAAAAAAGAAGCTTCCCCCGCCACATCCACCACCGGTGCCAAATCCACGTTGATCCCCAGCGCCGCACAGGCGGCACCGCAAGCCTCCCCCAGCGCTCGGGCGGCTTCCTCACCGTGGCGGGAAAGCTCCTGGGGGGATGGAAGCTCGCCAAGCAGCGCCCGCAGGCGGTTCACCCGGCCTCCCTCCAGGTCCACGGCTACGTAAGGGCTTCCCGGAAGCTCCCGCAGGCTGGCCACCAGATCTTGCGCTTGGGCAGGCGATTGCAGGTTGCGGGCAAAGAGGATCATGCCCCCCGGTTGGAGCGCCTGCAAAAGCGCCCTCTCCTCCGGGCTCAGCTGCAGCCCCGCCACACCGCACACCAGCCAGGGATGGCCGCTCACGACGCCACCTCCTTCTTGAGCTCCGCCAGCAGGTTGAGCGCTTCCAGCGGCGTCAGTTTGTTCACATCCAGCTGCCGGAGGCGCTCCGCCAGCCACTGGTAGTCGCTGGCAAAAAGGGTTAATTGCCGTGGCTCGGCAGCCGGCGAGTGGGGAACCTTGCCGTTGGCTTCGGAAATTTCCGCCAGGATCTCATCGGCTCGCCGGCACACGGCTTCGGGCACCCCGGCCAGGCGGGCCACGTGAATACCGTACGAGCGATCGGCAGGACCGGGCACCACCCGATGCAGGAAGAACACCTTCCCCTGCCACTCCTTCACCGCCATGGAGGCGTTAAAAACCCGGGGCAAGCTTTCCGCCAGCTCGGTGAGCTCGTGGTAGTGGGTGGCAAAGAGCACCAAGGGCCCGCCGCCCGGGGCGTTGTGGAGGTGCTCCACCACCGCCCAGGCCAGCGAAAGGCCATCGTAGGTTGCGGTGCCCCGCCCCACCTCGTCCAGAACCACCAGGGAGCGGCTTGTGGCGTGCCTCAAGATGTGCGCCACCTCGCTCATCTCCACCATAAACGTGGATTCGCCCCGGGCAATGTCGTCGGCGGCCCCCACCCGGGTGAAGATGCGGTCAAAGGGCCCAATTTCCGCCGCATCAGCCGCCACAAAGGAGCCAGCCCTGGCCATCAGCACCGCAAGCGCCACCTGGCGCAGAAAGGTGGATTTGCCTCCCATGTTGGGGCCGGTGAGGATGAGGATTTGCCTTTCCCCCGCCTCCAGGTGCACGTCGTTGGGGACAAAAGCCTCGCTGGAGATGGCCTCCACCACCGGGTGACGGGAAACCTCCAGCCGCAGCACCGGCGCTTCCACCAGCTTGGGCCGGCAGTACCGCTGCTCCCGCGCCCGTTGGGCAAAGGAGGCCAGCACGTCCACGGTGGCCAAAAGCCGGGCGGTGGCCGCCACCCGCTTGGCTTGCGCCGCCAAACGCCGCAAAAGCGCGGCAAAAAGCTCGCGCTCCCGTTCTTCGGCCCGCTTTTCCGCGGTGAGGATTTGCTCCTCCAGCTGCGAAAGCTCCTCGGTCACGAAGCGCTCCGCCTGGGTTAGGGTTTGCCGCCGCACCCAATGGCCGGGGACCTTGTCCAAATTGGCCTTGGAAACCTCAAAGGCGTAGCCAAAGAACGAGTTGTAGCGGATCTTCAGCGACGAAATCCCGGTGCGCTCGCGCTCCCGGGCCTCCAGCTCCGAAAGCACTTCCTTGGCACCGTGGGCCAGCCGCCGGGCAGCATCCAGCTCGGGGTCCACCCCGGAAGCGATGGTTCCTGGCCCTAAAACCGCCGGCGGGTTTGCCGCCAGGGTCCTTTGCAGGTCTTCCGCCACGTCCGCCAGGGGGTCCATCCTTTGCCCGATTTCCAGCAACAGCTCGCTTTCCGCCGAAGCCAGAAGCTCGCGAATCAAAGGGACCGTGGGCAAAGCCTGCCGCAAGCCCACCAGCTCCGCCGGCCGCGCCTGGGAAAACCCCAAACGCGCCGCCGCCCGCTCCAAATCCCCCACCCTGGGCAGGTGCTGGCGGAGGTTGTGGAGGACCTCCAGGTTGTCGCAAAGCTCCGCCACCGCGTCCAACCGCCGTTCCGCTTCCGCCGCCGAAGCCGGACGCACCAGCCATTCCCGCAAAAGCCTCGCCCCCATGGGCGTGCAGGTGTGGTCCAGCACCGTGGCGAGGCAGGCTTTTTTGCCGCCGCTTGTGTCCCTTAAGATCTCGAGGTTGCGCACGGTGGCAGCGTCCAGCACCAGCCCCTGCCCCATCCCCAAACGGGTAAAGGTCACAAAGTGCTCGGGAAGCCGCCCCTGGGTTTCCTCCAGGTACGAAAGCAGCGCCCCCAGAGGACCCAAAAGCTCTTCCTCAGGCTCCAGCCCCAGGGCCCGCACCGAGCCGACGCCAAAAGCCTCCTTGAGCCGTTCCTCCCCGCGACTCGCTTGAAACCACGCTTTGCTTCTCCGTGTCACCACCGGGTTGGGAAGCTCCGGGGGCCACAGCCCCGAAAGCTCAAAAGCTTCCTCCGGAACCAGCACCTCCTTGGGCTGGAGCTGTGCCAAAAGCTCCCGCACCTCTTCGCTGGTCGCCGCGGCCAGCCCCGAAAGCTCCCCCGCCGCCGCATCGGCCACCGCCACCGCAAAAGGCCCCTTCCCCGCCAGCGCCACCAATAAACGCTTTTCCCCGCCCGGCAAAAGCTCGGGCTCGGTGACCGTGGAAGGGGTAAGCACCCGCACCACCTCCCGCCGGACCAGCCGCTGCCCTTGCGGTTCCTCCACCTGCTCGGCAATGGCCACCTTGAAACCGGCCTCCAGGAGCTTGCCCACGTAGCTGGTTAACGCATGATGGGGAACCCCGCACATGGGGGACTCCACCTCTTCGTTGTGGCGTCGCCGGGTGAGCACCACACCCAAAACCGGTGCGGCTTTTTCGGCGTCCTCAAAGAAAAGCTCGTAAAAATCCCCCAGCCGGTACAAGAGCAGCGCATCGGAGTGCTGCTGCTTCAGCTCCAGGTACTGCTGCAGCATGGGGGTCTTCTTCATACCCCTGGCATTGTAGTGGAGAGGGCAAGCGCCGCCCACGGCGCCCTCCATCCTGGGCGTTTTAAGGTTTCAGCTCGAAGGATTTGCTAATCAGCCAAAAACCGGCGGCTCACCGCCAAACCAGCGGGAAAGACGTTGGGAAGCTTCGGCCACCAGCGGCGAATACTCAAATAACGCCATCTCCAGCTCCCCAAAGGCCTCCCGCACCTCGTCGGGCCTTCCCCCCCGCACGGCCGTCAGGGCCCGGTGAAGCCCCGCTCGCGCTCCAGGGGAAAGCTCGGCGCTGGCCATTTCCTTCACCAGCACGGTCTCCAGGTAGGCCAGGAGGTTGGCCCAGGTTTGCACCGCCGGTTCCTGGGCGGAGGCCGGTTGCCATGGCTCCTTTTGCTGGACCTCGCTGGAGGCCACCTCCACCGGCTTTTTCTCCTCCGCCGGCGGCAGCGCTTCGGCAACGCTGGCTGCCAGCTCCGCTGCTGCTTCCTGTCCCACCGGGCTTAAGCCCTGAGGCAGAGCCTGCAGCTGCTGGGAAAAGCGACCCAAAAGCAGGTAAAGCTCCTTCTCGGAAGCGAAGTTCCCCACCAGGCGGGCTGTCTTATCCAGCTCGAGCTGTTCCGAATCGCGGATCACGATAAAGGCCTGTGCCCCCTTTTCCAGCACCACGCGCCTGGCCTTCACGTGCCATGCGGTGAGCGAACCGGCAATAAAGCAGGTATCGGCCACCTGCACCGTGACCGCATCCACCTTCACATTGGGATCAATCCGCAGCGAGCCGGAGGTGGAAACGATATGGGAGTAGTTCCCAGGGTTTTGGATGATCAGGTTTCCCGGCGTGCGAATCGCCAGCTGCCCGGCGTCGTTCACCGTGATTTCCGTCCCCTGGGGGATGATCATCGTGGGTAACGCTTGGTTTTCAGCCATGGCCAGTGCTCCTCCTCCGGCAGCAAATCCAGGGCGGTGTCTTCCTCCCCACCCACCGCCTTTGCTCCCTCGGTTACAGGATAATCCAACATGAAGAAAAAGGGGTCGGTGGGAACGAGCTTGTTGTCCCCTACCTTGCGCCGTACCTCGTAGTGCAGGTGCGGGGCCGTGGACCAGCCGGTGCTTCCCACCGCACCGATCACATCCCCGCGCTTCACATGTTGCCCAGGTCGCACCAGCACCTCCTTGAGGTGCGCAAAGATCGTTACGAACCACTCCCCGTGGTCAATCACCACCACGTTGCCCAGCCGCGCCCAGGGGGGATTTTCCGGGCCCACCCGGCCGGCAAACAGAACCACGCCCTTGCCGGTGGCCTTCACCGGCAAACCCGCCGGTGCTGCTAAATCCACGCCTTTGTGCCGCTCGTAGGTGCCGGTAAACGGCGACACCCGCACCCCAAAAGCGGAGCTCACCTCGAAGCTTCCCCGGGGCAGCGGACAAATGGCCGGCAGTGAGGCCACCATCTCCCGGTGGTTGGCGGCAAAAGCCAAAAGCTCATCGGCGCGGGCCAGGAGGTTTTTGGCTCCCTGCAGCAAATCCTCGGAAGCCCAGAGGTCTTCGCTGGCCGCCGGCGCAAACCCCAAAATCAGCCCCAAACGCCGCAGCTCTCTCCCCGCAGCACTTAGCTTTGCCTCCAGAGCCCGTTGCTTTTGAAGTAGTGCTTCCCGTTCTCGCGTAAGCTGCTGATGGACACGCTTGGCCTCCTGCAACTTGGCCCACAGGACCACCGCTTCCACCCCTCGGGGCACCTGCCACAGCCCCGCCACCACCACGCCCAATACCACCACCGCCAAACCCGCACCCCACCACAGCTGCCGCCGGTCGAGGAAGAAGTACCTCGCCGTGCGCGACACATCCGCCGGGTGGAATTGCACCTCAACCATAGCTCACCTGCGGATAGCTTATCACCGCCGGCCACGCCCAACATCGCTGCACAGGCCCCCGGACCCCTCCAGAACCTCGGCCCCCTCCAGGGAAAACCAAGGAAAACGTAACTCAACTTCCCGCCACAGCCTGCGGCGATGAACACGGCCAAAAACGGGGTTGGCTTTATCCGCATTTAGCCGAAAAGAAACCAAGCGGAAGAAAGTCAAAGCCCGATACGAACCGCAATTCCTTAAATCACCACGTGCGAATCACACGCGACAGCACCACCAGAGCAATGCCCGAAAGGACAATGAACAGTTGGAACCAGGACGAGAGACTTCCCCTCTTGAGGGCAATATAAAACAGCCTCAGGGTGCCGACCTCCGGAAAAGATGCCAGCAGCTTGCGCGAATAAAACGGCTTCCAGGGCTCGCGTCTGGCAGGCTGTACGCCCAGAGCGATCCATCGGGAACCTGCCAGCAGGGACTTGCCATTGGTGAGGATCGTACTTTGCGGCACGGACCAGGTCTGACCCCTGGGGCTTTTAATCCACAGCCGCTCCCCGTCCACAGCCAGAGCAAAGCCGAGGCGGCGGAGCCTCAGCCCAAAAAGCACACCAAGGCTCACGACCCAACAGCTCGGAAGAAGCTCCCACGGTGCTACGTACCCCTCGTGGAAGTAGACCATCGCAGGAGCAGCAGCAGCCACAAAAACCAACCACCCCGCAGCCCACAGGTAGCGAAACCGAGCCTGGCGCAGCAACTTCGGGTTCGGTTCGAACCAATCCATATTCCCCCGTGCGCCTCCATTCTCCCGGAAGTCTAGCCGAAGCTTTTCCAAGACCCCCGCGCTTTTGAATGCTCGCCTCCCTCGTTTCCCCACTGACTAGCACTGGCCATGCTTAGAAAGCTGTGTCTGCCCACTCGGCGCCACCACTGCCATAGCGGTACAAACCGGTGGAGCCACACGGCCCGCTTTCACCCCGGAAGCTGGGGTTTTTTAGCGCCGACCGGTTCCCTGCAATTGTTTCTTTATCTCAAAGAAAGCCGGCCTAAACGAGCCAAGACTTGTGTGGTTCGATATCGGCACGAGTGTAGGGCACGACTACCGAAGTTGGAGCCTGGGGAGGGAAAAGTTTTCGAGTCCCAGGTGGCACCCCGTTACCTTATGTTCGGAACCACGGCAGTAAGCCCTATTATCTGCGTACCCTTCCTGCGCGTACATTTGCAATGAACAGGACAGGCGCCGAGTGGCAGGTAAGACCCATGGCCTCTTTCTGAAAATACAAACACTCCGCGGTCTCAAGTGACCTGGAGAGACGGTTGATTTTTGAACACTTACGCTGGCATCCTAGAATAGAGTTTGGACGTCGTTCGGAGGTGAAACAGCATGCTTGCCAAAGCTTATCGTGGACGTGGCGGCTGGCTGGCAACACCTTTTTTGATCGTCAAAGACAACGAAGCCTTCGAGGGCGGAAACGGCTGGTTCGCGGAGCCAGTCTTGACCTTCGAGGGCAACGAGATTTACCGTGGCCGCAAGGGCTGGCTTGATGAACCGATTGCCACCGTAAAGGGAAACGAGGTCTATGAGGGACGCGGCGGCTGGCTGGATGAGCCTATTGCCACCCTGGAACCAACCGACGAGGGTTGGGAAATCTACCAAGGGCGCGGGGGCTGGTTTTCTGAACCTATCGCATCGGTGGTGGGCGGGGACCCTATGGCCGCCGCTAGCGCCGCCGTCTTCTTGCTGTGCCTGTCTGAATGAGAGACCGACACCAATCTGGTTACCACCCGGGCCCGAGGACAAGCGCTCGGGAGGGGAAAAACGCGCCGTTAGTTTCGGCCTTAATGATGAACCCCGCGTGGTCGGAAGGAGGCTCGCGGGATTGATGCAATCTTGGGAGGAGCGTCATGGATGCCCTATTAAGCCATCGTATTTTGTTTCTTGGCGAACCCATCACCACAGAAGTGGCGAACCGGCTTATTTCCGGGTTGCTGCTTCTGGATGCTGACGATCACCAGGCACAAATTGATTTGTACATCAACTGCTCGGGCGGAAATGTGTTGGATGGGCTGGCAATTATCGATGTGATTCAGTGCATTCAAGCTCCGGTTAGCACTATTTGTGTCGGACGGGCGGCTTCAATGGCGGCTTGGATCTTGGCAGCCGGAGCCAAGGGCAAACGCTACGCCGCCCCCAACGCCGAGGTAATGCTTCACCAGGTAGCCGCCAGTTTCGCCGGGCAAACCAGCGACATCCGCATTTATACCCAGCGCATGGTGGGGCTTCAGCAGCGACTGGTGGGCATGTTAGCCCGGTGGACAGGCCAGTCCCGGCAACGTATTACCAAGGATATGGAGCACGAATTCTTCATGACAGCAGAAAAGGCTAAAGAATATGGCATCGTGGACGCCATTTTAGAGCCTTATGTGAGGGAGGACGGTTAATATGACCTCCGAACAAGGTAGGGCCAAGGGTCAAGAGCCGTACATTCACCTGTTTCGAAAGCCGGGTGGGGGTTGGTGTGGTATCTGCGCCTTTCAGTTAATGGCTTGCCCAGCAGAGCGGAGCGAAAGGTTGCGCACGGATGAACTGGTAACGCGCCATCTTAGCCGGCAGGTGGACCTGATAAACTCTCTATATAGTCCTTCGCCGCCTCGCGCCTACGCCCTGCGGTACTTGAGTCGCCCTCATCCCTCCTCTTTTTCTGCCGGTGAAATCGCGATCGTGCTTTTTGGCAAAGCGG
The DNA here is from genome assembly GCF_000687145.1 of Thermoanaerobaculum aquaticum. NCBI lineage: Bacteria > Pseudomonadati > Acidobacteriota > Thermoanaerobaculia > Thermoanaerobaculales > Thermoanaerobaculaceae > Thermoanaerobaculum > Thermoanaerobaculum aquaticum. Next base: position 17,635 of record NZ_JMFG01000025.1, on the reverse strand, counting down.
AAGATTCAGAAAAGTTCGGGTGTTACCGGCGGGCTCATGCTCTCTATCTCGAACTCAGCGCAGTTCTGGGTGGAATGATGCCCCATCACGCATGGTCCACTGTGACAGACCAAAAGCACTTCGAAAGTCTTTGGCAGCCCATGGAATGGGAAATGAGTTCGGTGGCGGAAATCCGGCGTCGGGAGGGCAGGGTTTCGCTCGAGACTATCCGCCCGCGCCCTGTCCTCGGAAAGACTTCCACAAAGCAAGAGGCAACAAATGATCACGGCGAAACCGTGTATTTCATCCACGCTTTTTTGCCACGTCCCAGCACTATGGCGCGTTTGCTTCGCACCATGCTGCTGCAACCCGCTCCTGTGGTGCTTCAGGTGGCGTTAGCGCCGGTCCAGCTCGCGCCACAGGAAGAAGAAGCAATGGTTGCGGAAATTGCGCGTAGCGAGCAATACCTCCAGCGGCGGCATACGCTGGTCAGCGAAGGTGCCATTGCCGTACCAACAATTTTGTCAAGGCGAGCAGAAGCCATTTGTGAAGGGCTACTCGGCCAGCTTCTCCGCCTGCAGGACGCGCCGTTCCTTATGCATATCCTCGTTGCTAGCCCACAGCCCCTTTCCCCTACACTGCTGGAAACCGTAGGCGTGGAGGTGACCCGGCCCGTGGGAGAGCAGCTGCAAGGAAATCTTGCCGGCTTGCAAATGGGCGGGTACGATGTCGCCATCCCGAGCACCCCAAGCGACCGCGCGATCTTGCTTGGAAACCTTCAGCACATCGAGTTCACACCTTGGGGTAACAGTTCGGCACCACCTTCCCTCCGCCGCGTCCGCTGGCTCGTTGATGCGCAGGAAGCGGCAGGGGCGTTCCGCTTCCCGGTGGCTACCGCGGAAGGGCTTCCAGGATTGGGTGTGCAACACGTGCGGATGCAACCTGTGCCCCGCGAGGCTTCGATCTACTGGCAAAAATGCCCCGCAAAAAAGCGGACGCAAGTTGGTGAAAGCTCCTACCTTGGTCTCACCGAGCCGGTGTACCTCGCGGAGCAAGACCGGCGGCAGCACGTTTACATCGTCGGCCAGACAGGCACGGGTAAGACAACCCTAATCAAGAAGATGATCGTCGCGGATATGCAAGCCGGCAACGGTTTGGCCGTGATAGATCCGCACGGTGACCTTTTTGACGAGTTGCTCTCGCACATCCCGCCCCATCGCCTCGACGACGTTGTGATTTTGGACCCCACCGACACTGAATACCCCGTTGGGGTGAACCTGCTAGAGTGCGACCCTGATCAACGCTACTTTGTCGTGCGCGAAATGCGTGCTATCATGGAACGACTTATTCGCGACCAATTTGACCAAAAAGCAGCTGAATACGCCGGCCCTGCTTTTTACCAGCATATGCAGATGAATATGCTGCTCGCAATGTCAAACCCAGACAATCCAGGCACGCTGTTGGAGTTCTACGAGATTTTCCAGCACCCCAACTATTGGAAGCGATGGCTACCCTTGCGGTGGTCTGATCCCCAGTTGGCGCGCTGGACTACGCAAAACTTGCGAAACCTCGACTACACGCATCGGTTCAATGACTCAATGACCTGGGGCGAATACCTGAGCAGCAAGTTTGAAGACTTCGTCTTTGACCCCAAACTGCGATTAATCTTTGGTCAGAGGAGGTCCACGATCAACCTACGGCAAATCATGGACGGTGGACAGATTTTGCTGGTAAACCTTGCCAAGGGACAGCTGGCAGAAGCAAACTCACGCTTCTTGGGCATGGTACTCATGTCTAAGATCCTCGCCGCAGCAATGGAACGCGCCAGTCTCCCGCCCGGGCAGCGGCGTACTTTCTACCTTTACGTGGATGAGTTTCAAGCTCTGGCCACGGAAAGCTTTACGCTACTACTCTCAGAGGCCCGAAAGTTTGGGGTTGCTCTGGTATTGGCCAACCAGTTTTTGTCACAAATCAGGGATCAAAACATCGTGCAGTCCATATTCGGTAACGTCGGTACAGTCATTAGCTTCAGAGTAGGACAAGCAGATGGGGAAATTCTGGAGACGCATTTTTCTCCCTATTTTGACGTACTCGACCTAACCAGCCTGCCTAACTGGAACGCTTGTGTTCGCCCGACCGTTGGAGGGAATCGCGTCATCCCCTTCACGATGCGGACGATCCTGCTCGATGCACCGCGCCAGAAAGCGACCGCCCAAGCTGCGAGGGAGCGCTCCCGGGCACTTTACGGGCGCCCCCGAGAGCTGGTGGAAGCGGAAATCCGCGGCCAGCTGATGTGCGAGGATTAAAGGGTTAGCCCGCTCCGTTCCAAATGGGATCGTTTTGCGCTGGAACGAGCGCGGAGCATGGCCGCTGCTACTCACCGCCGCCGGTAGGTAAGCGCTTGAGAGGTCTCACGAAACAACCCCACCTGACGACACCATCTCAGGGTTGGCCGCCCAGCACCCCTCAAAGACCCGATTTATCTATGTTGCCGGCCAAAAGGATAAGGACTACCTCCCGGCCCTTGCTGTTCGGTGGATTCCTCGCTAAAGGTCGTCCAGTAACTTTTCCTCCCCTATCCCGTTTCCGTCGGCCGACACTAGTCGTTGGACCCTGTTCCGGTTGGCACCCACGTCGCCCCAACGGTCTCCCTAAGCTCATTACGCTTTATCGAAAATAACACCAGTCTCACCTTCCGCCAGCTCCCCTCCCGAAAACACACAAGCCCCTCGACCGCTTGCTTCGCCCCAGGTCCAAAATGTCTCACCTCCTTTCCGAGACACAGAATCTGCGCCGCTTGACACAACGCCCTTTCTGTAGTTATAAATGACATAGCTGCATAGCGCTGGGAGGAATATGACATCCTATTTCACGCAAGCGCAGCTAGATGACATACGTTGCCCAAAAGACCATTTTCCTGCTAGCCTGAGTCCCGTGGCGGAGAGGGCTGCTCCCGCTGTTTTCTTTGGGTGTCTGAGGTTATTCATCATCCTCCTTCTTCCGCTTTTCCTTGCGCACGGCTGTAAAGTAAAGAACGAGACGAAGCACCAAGCCGTCACTTATCGCCAGGCAAGTCAGGAAATTAGCCTCGGCTCCTGGGAGAGAGAGCTACCGGCTGACATCGTGCTACTACTTGACCAGTCTGGGAGCATGAGTAAGGGGGACCACCCTACCGATCCCACGGGCTTACGGGCGACAGGCAGCCGTTCGTTTGTCGAGTTCCTTGCACAGCGCTCTTCCAAGGAACAACCTAACCGCTTTGGAGTTGTGAACTTCGGGAGTCATGCACAAAGAGATCATGCATGTCCGTTGACCGCTATTCGTTCCCACGACGACCCAGCCCTTCAAACCATTTTTGCGAAGCTTAAAGAACTCGACTTGGGCGATACCAACATCATTGCAGCCATAAGGCTGGGGATGCAGTTACTTCGTGAAGGCGGTTCCTTTGAGCAACCCCGGAACCGGGCTTTGGTGTTGTTCACCGACGGCGAGCCAGACGACGCACGGAATCTCTCCTTGGCGCAATACTTCGCTGAGTTATCTGAGTTCTTTCAAGACCAACTCAAACCTTCAGGTGTGAGCCTATTCGTTGTGGGCATTGATACTGTCGGAACAAGATGGAGCGCCACTGTGCCTTACTGGAAGGGGCTTGCGGGGAGCCAGTATGTCTTCACAACGCCCAACATGACCGCTTTGAAAGCTCAGTTCAATCGCATTGTCCAGCGTATATGGCATCTTCCGGAAGTTGAGCCGGTGGCAGTGTCCTCACTAAGTCCCGTGGGTTTTGAGCTGGAGCCGTATTTGGCTTCCGTCGAGTTTCACATTTTCCCAACTCGGGAAGGGCTTACCCTTAACGTGCGCCGGCCTAACGGTAAGATTGTGGAACCGGGCAAAGATCCCGACACGCCGCCGATCAAGCGCTTGACCACTTTCGACCTCCTCGTAGTTCGTGACCCAGAGCCGGGCCGATGGCTCTATGAAGTTGTCGGGGGAGCAGGAACTGTGGAGGTCCTCCGCAACCCGATCCCGCTGCACATGCGGTTGCTGAGCCCTAGAGCTATCCACCCTCAAGGTAAACCCATGCGCCTGATTGCCGAGTTCAGGCGGACTGATGAAAAGCCCGTGCCGTCGCATCGAGACTATCCGTTAGCCCTCACCGCTGAAATAACCACCCCCTCTGGCAAGCGCGAACTCATTGAGTTCCCTCTGGACAAAGGGCGTAACGGCGTTTATGTCGGGCAGCCTGCTTTGGAAGCGCCGATGGAGCTCGGGGAGTACCAGGTACTGCTAAAAGTAAGCGGCGGTGACAGGTATCATTCCGACCACGCCGTGGCGGTGCAAGTGAAGCCGGTCCCTTACCTTCTAATCGATGAGCCAGGCGAAGACCAACCACGACCTCCCGCAGCGGCAATCCCTCTTCGTGTCCGTTTGCTGCAAGGTGGAAAACCACTGAAGCCTCAGGAAGCTTTTACCAACCATCCTGACCATCTGGTCATTGCTCAACTTGTGGAGGACCCGGAAGGTCAAAAGGGCCAAGCCATCTGGCTTAGCCTCGCCAAGGAGGGGGATACACCAGGCCAGTTTGTCGGTGCCGTACCTGTGCCAAAGCCCGTGGAAGGACGCTATATTCTTGCCGTCAGGCTCGCCCCGGAGGAAGCTTCCAAGCAACCAGTGGCAGACCAAACGATTATCGAGCTAGTCGCACGGCGCCCGCCAATGCCAGGATGGCAAAAAGCGCTTTGGAAATTGCTTGGTCTGGCGGGCGCCGGGTTGTTTGCTTTGACGCTATGGTTGTTGAGTTTGCCCCGCGCCTCAGGCGGCGTTGAGGTGTTGGTAGATACCGGCAATGGGGAAGATGTATGTGCTTCATTCCGTTTGGTTGGACGCAAGTTTCGGCTGATCCGCATCAAGGCTCATTCAGGCATCAAAGGGCGATGGCTGTTCGTAAACGGCACGAAACGCAATGACCGGGTCACCGTCCGTTTCTTTCACAAGGGCGTGCCCTTGTGGAAGCATGTCACGGACGGCGGTGAGGTTAGAATCGGAAAACATATCGTTCGTTACTATGCTTGAGAAACCTCGGAGGTAAGGACCATGGCACAAGCATTTCTCATCGTAGGGGTTGGAGGTGGTGGCAGGGGCGTAGCCAATTGGGTAAAGAAGCGCTTGCAAACCGATACATTCCCCTTTTCTGGACGCGTGTATACCCTTGTTCTCGACGGTCCAGAACGAGACCAGTACATCCTCCCGGGTGATTTTCAAATCGACACATCGCCGGGGTCACCAGAGTTTTATCAGTTCACCCAATCGCCCGTAACTCCAATCCAAATGCGTGCCAATGGGCAGCCCGTGCCTTTTATTGACACTTGGTTAAGCGAACATGATGCACAACGAGTCCCTGCAAATCACATCGACCCACGGGATGGCTACGGGATGGTGCGAGTGGCTGGCAGAGTCGGCTTTTTCCAGGAGGTCGCCGGCGTCGATGCGAAATTAACCAACCTGCTCAAAATGGCGCTTGCCACCGGAGATACCGCCACCCAGCAGGGAACTATAAACGTTTTTTTGGTCGGTTCCTTCTCCGGGGGTACCGGTGCCGGAATGCTGCTAGATGTTGCCCATTTACTTCGCAGTCGATTAGACAGCCTTCCAGGGGTCAACAAGCATTTTATCGGCATCATATTGATGCCTAACTCCTACGATCGTGTTTTTTCAACAGCCAGCGAACAGGTCGCTCGCGATGCTCGCTCTTTCGCCGCCCTTCGGGAGTTGATGCGTGCCCAAGGAGCAGGCTCCACCAGGGAAATCAATATCCAGTATGCTGATAACATTCGTGTCAATAACAGCCAGCTTTTTGACCTATGCTACCTTATAGACGGGCAGGGAGCTAGCTTCCAACTCGCCAACACACTTCCTCGCGACGGCGTCTGTGCGGCCGCTGCCGACTTTCTTTTGACCTTAGTCAAAAACGAGGATCCCTGGTCAGCAAGCATAATCGCAACATATAAGCCCGGCACGGCGGTGCAGCCCAGCACCAGGCGCTACTCCGATTTTGGGATCCACTCCTTTATCTTTCCCGAAAAGGATCTTCTCGAGACCATGGCCTTACGCTTCGGAGTAGAGCTTTACAACCTGCTCATCACGCCGCCGGCCGCTGCTGCCGAAGAAGGGAAGAAGATGGCAGAGGAAATGCTAAATGGTATTAGATTTACCGAGCTTCTTGTTTTCAACCAACGAGGACGCGACATCTACTCCCGTCCTCCGATCAAGAGTGAACCACAATGGCGTAATGATCTGCTCGAGCTCATCAGGCACTTTGCCGTTGGCGGAGATAGCTACTCCTTCCCACGGTCACCCATACTCAACCTTGCTGACGTTGTTCCCGTAGATCAATGGTACAATAACATAACTAACGTCGAGGTGATCACCAACTGCGACAAAGAGGACAAAGCCTACATAGGCGCTGAGGACTCCACAAGGGTCCAGCAGGTTTACGGCTTCCTCAAGGAGACAAGCAACAAAATTGCTTCTGCCTTTGCCGATTCGCTTATTAGCCGTATCAAGAATCTTTTTTACGACCCCACAACTGGAGAACCCATACCCTTAAGTGTTAAGCCATACTCCCTTGCCGTCCTGGGCGACTTTCTTTCCACTCTTGACCACTACATTGATGCCTTACGTGCTGCCTACCAAAACGCACTCCACCAGTTTGACCAGAGGCAAGATGTTGTAGGGTATCAAAAGATGGTTGTGGATGAGTTGGCGAAGAAGATGCAGCAGTCGGACGTCGATGGTGACCTACAACGCCAATACGTGGGTGACAAAAACACCCTTGGCGAATATCAGCGTTTCATGGAGCTGAAGATATGGCGCATTGTGCTCAATTCGTGCATTCACCTGTTGGATACTCTGGATGAATTGGTCGAGATCGTTGACCGAATGGTTGGGCGAACCACGCACGCATGGCTCAAGTACCTCGACCGTGATTGCCGCCAGGCCCTTTCCGATCGCCTGAACGGCCTATACAATGCCCGTCACACGTTTTCTAAGGTACCCGTTCGCACATACTTCCCCATGCCAGAGGACCGCGCCGAAGCCCAAATTTATCAGGAACTGGTTATTGGAAATACCGGTGGCACACAACCCGCCATCGGGCAAATGCACATGAGCTTGCTAAGCAACATGAAGTGGAGGTTTTACGCTCCGGCAAGCAGCCAAGCAGGTTGGACACCTCGCGAAAAAGTGGAAGCCTATGAGTTACTTCTCGAGTTTCCCAAGGTCGAGGGATTCGATGAAACTCTTTACCAGCAGTTGGCGAAGCAGAGACTCCGGCACGTACAGACGGGAAAAATTGAGGAGCTCACCGTTTATCGGCATTCTCCCGACCAACCGGTTCAATATGCAAGAAACCAGCTCAAAGACCCTCTTGCGAAGATGGGCATATGGGACGCCCTTGCCTATGACTTTCAATTTAACTGGTTGCCGGACCATCGGGACCTGGACCAAACCCAAGCACTTCAGGACTATGTCGCCGACAGAGTAAACCTCTTAATTCAACGCTCCAATCATTTGCTTAGCCATACGGATGTGGGAAGGCCAAGCCAGGTATTTTGTTTCTCTGAGTTTTCCCCCGAGGCTGGCACATTGGCTGCCCAGATTGCACAAGCTTTTCGCGATGAGCTCAACAAAAGAGGCGGAATCAATGACAACCCGGCACTTCGCAAGGAGATCATCCGCGTCCAGTCGGAATACTACATTGACATCAACAAGTGGGGATACCAATCCACGTGCCACACGAACTATCGGCAGTATTTAAATGATCTCGCCCAGCGAAGAGACTATATCCAACCAGCGGTTTGCCCGGAAGAGAGGCTAGCGGCGCAAATCGAGGGATGGCTGTTCTCACAAGGGTTCCTCAACCCAATTCGCCCCTTGGACCCCACGGTGGTCGCGTATTTGCGCAATGAAGAAGCGTTCACCAACCTCGCACTGGTTTACGCAATGAAACTCCTTGCCGTTCAAACATCCAATGACCCAACCAAGAGTGATTCTTTCGTTGTGGATACGGGGCAAGCAGCCGGTCCCGTTGTGCTTGGAGAGGTCTGGAATATGGGCCAAGTGCTTTCGGTTTACTTCTCAAACGAAAAAGTGCAGGCCAAGGTGAACGACCTTTGGCGCACCTACCTTAATGGTTTTGCAGGCAATTTTTCTAACCTGAAGGAAACGCTTACGACAGCTGCGAAGCAACTTAATTTCCACGACGTACCGACCGGTAAGATAGATGACATTCACAGGGATGACCTGCTCCTGGCGATGAAAGCTGCTATTCTTCTTTACGCGGAGAAAATTCGTTAGAACCAAACAGGTTCGAATGCGATGGCCCCGGGACAGCCCAGCTAACCAGTGAGACGGTTCAGGCCTTTGCTGCGGTGAATTTCGCCCAGCAATCTTCCAACTCCTAACGACTGGGCAGCTTGGCGATGGTCATAAACGCCGATCTGGTCCAGGGAGCTTTTCAACCCAGACCTCCGTTGCCAACATCAAGAGTCCAATTTGCGAGGCGGGCCTATTCGCTGCCCTTTACAGAACCCCAAGATTTCGCCGGGCCACAGAATGTAACGCTTTTAACGTTTCTCGCCCTTGTTTCGGGGGCGAAAGGCTCTTTGAACCTGCTCAAAATGCGCCGCAAGCTGAGGGAAGCGTTCTAGCAAGCGTCGCACACGCCGCGTCAACACGAAACGGTCGTTGAGACCGAGGAGCCTCCAGGCTTCACTTTTCTTCCCCCCGCAAGCTGAAAGAGCGCGTTCGACTTCGGCAAGCTCGGCTTCGGCAAGAACCTCCTCGAGGGGGCGTGGCCCACGACTGCTCTTTGTAAGAGCCGCCGGTTTCGTTTGACCCTCAAGTCTTCCCGACGCCCCCGTGACCACGTCGAGAGGCAAATCTTCCAGCTCGATCCGCTCATGGCGCCGAAGACTCGCTTTTAGCATCGCCGCTTCTAGCACGTTACGCAGCTCCCGAACGTTCCCCGGCCAGTCATAACGCTCAAGGGCTGCTTGCGCCTCGGCGCTTAAACCAGTAAGGGCATGTCCCTTTGCTCTAAGGGTAGTTAAGAAGTGCTCCACCATCAAAGGAATATCCTCGCGTCGCTCCCGCAAAGGCGGCAAATGAATTTCGCAGACCTTAAGACGGTAGTAAAGGTCCTCTCGGAATTGCCCCTGACGGATCGCGGTTCCAAGATTCACGTTGGTGGCAGCGATAACCTGCACATCCACATGGATTTCCTCGCTTCCCCCAAGGCGGCTTATCGTGCGTTCCTCCAGAAAGCGCAGCAACTTCACCTGAGTTTCCGGCGGTAGTTCACCCACTTCATCCAGGAACAGCACCCCTCCACGAGCTCGTTCAATGAAGCCCAGATGTCTCCGTTTTGCATCAGTAAATGCTCCTGGCTCATAGCCGAAAAGTTCAGCCTCTACTGTGGTGGGCGGCAGGGTTGGGATTGCCACGGGGACGAAGGGAGCTTGCGTCCTCGGTCCACTGGCGTGAATGGCCCGAGCGACCAGTTCCTTGCCGGTTCCGGTTTCGCCGGTGATCAATACGGTCACCTGGCTGTCGCGAGCAACGGCCGCGATCATCTCTTTGACCTCGCGCAATGCCGCCGACTCCCCTATGAGCTGGCGCGGCTCCACAATCGCAAGCTCTTCCTCGAGCTGACGAAGCCGCGTGGCCATCCTGGCTTGCGCCAGTGCCTTTTCAATACGCGCCCTTAGCTCGCTAAGCCCTTTACCCTTCTCGATGAAATCAGCGGCGCCAAGGCGCATGCACGCTACGGCTTGATCGATGTCACCGTATGCGGTAATGACTAAAACCGGAGAATTGGGAAGCCTCTCACGCAACTCCTGAAGTAGGGACAGAGCAACGGACGTATCGTCGCTATCTGGAATCAGCCGAAGATCTAGCAGGATCGCGTCTGGAGGGGGCGAAAGGTGTTCCAGGGCCTGGGTGGCGTTTTGCGCCGTCTCCACCCGGTACGTACTCCGAAGCGCCCTCGTAAGGGAGGCTGCGTACTCAGCCGAGTCGTCAATGAGAAGAAGCCGTGGTGCCGTCACTGGCCTCCAAGCTTACCATTCGTCGCCAGCTGCGACCCCGCGGATCGCAAGTAGCGTCACAATGATCACGGCCGTAAGGCCAACAATCGCAACCATGGTTACAGCCGCGGCCGGCCACGACGGGTTCGCCTCGGCTGCAACGCTGACTGTTCGGCCCGCCGCTCCGGCAACCTGGACTGTCGGCTCATGAACCGCCTCCTGTCCTCCCGCCGCGGCCGGGATCAAGTTTGTCAGAACCTGTCCGCGGCTCAGTTGGCCAAAAATAGACAGCTCCCACGCGGCAAAAACCACAAGAAGCACCGTTGCAGCGATCCGCACTACGGCCTCTGGCGCCACGAGCGGTCCCCAAAGGGAATCTTTAGCGGTGTCTTTCCTGATCCACACGAGTAACAATCCAAAACCAACCAACAAAAAAAAGAAGGCTGCAAACAGTGCAAACTTCAGCAACACTTCCTTTTCATGCAACGCCCAGTTAGCTCCCACCACGGCCACAAGGATCCCGAGGATCAGCACGCCAATGAGCGCCAGGACCCCGACCCATCCGCCAAGATACTTCACCCGCGGCCAGTCGGACTGAGGCCCCGCTTGGCTTGGGGACTTGTTCGTGGCCCCGCTTTTAGCCACCCGATTGACGGCGTCTGGCATAACTCACCTCCTTGAAACCGTCAAATAAAGATGCGAGATCAAAAGTCCAAGGTTTAAGAACGCCACACACCCTTGAAACGCGAGCACGGCATCCACAACGGTGCGATGGCTGATCCCCTCGCAGGGTTGCAGGGTCATAAAGAAATACGCGGAGGAAGCGAGAGCATGGACGAAGCCACCCCCCGCGGACTCCGGCGTCATGTGAAGGAGATAATGGACAACCCCAAAGAAAAAGATCCACGCGACAACCGCAACGACGAAACGCGTCAACGAAGAAAGCGCAAACGCCACATACCGCAAAAGCAGCCACAACGGCCACCGGTACCAACGCTCCCTCACCCAGAAATCAAAGCGCAGCCGCCGAGCCTCGGCGAGGCATGCCATTTCCTCCTCCACCTGGTGCAAATCCGAAAACCTCTTTGCAAGCCGCTCGATAATCGTCAGCCGCGCATTCAGCTCAGAGCGGCGACGGGTCCTGGGGTGGAACCATCGCGCCACCATTTTCACTTCCTGTTCTATTTCCCGAAAACGGTCTTTAAGGTCTAGGTTGTACTCAACTCCAAGGAAAAGGCTTTCGGCAACCACCTCCCCTTCGTGTTGGAGGGAAATCGCGTCTAACGCAACCGTTGGCGTTTTGCCACCCAAGAGCTCCTTGGCCTCTAGCGCCAGGGTGGCGGCGTGAATGGCATCAACAACCGTGAGATTAGAAGCGCCAAGGAGTTTCGCAGCGCGAGCGATGAGAATTTCGGCCACGGACAACAATCGTCCTGGGGAGCTGTGGCCTTGCGGTTCATCCGCTGCTTTCGCCTCGGGCGGCCAGCAGAATGGAAGCTCGGGCGATAGCTTCCGGGCGCGTACGGGACGCTGTGCTTTTGCCCACGTACGGTGGAGACCGGGTAGCGGTTTAATCAGGAAAGCGTAGTCGAACCCCGAGGCGCGCAGGTACTGGCGATTGCGTTGGGCTATTTCCTTGCGGGTGGTACCTCGTGTGTGACCCACCGTAACAAAAACCCGCCGTCGTGCACCCTCCAGCCCCTGGAAGCTCTCGTCCCGCTTTTCGAGAGCGGAGAGATGTCCCCCCGAACGGTCTGGAAAGCCAAGATAGAGATCCTCGAACGTGAGGTTCGGCTCGAAACCTCCTCCTTTTCCCAGCGTGGCGCGTAGGAGAGACTCGCTCGTGATCATCAGCGAGCGATAGCCGAACCGATACGCCACGAACGCGTTAAAGGCGGCGTACGCTTCCTCTTCGTCAACGGCTGCCGCCAGGAGCCTGCGGCGGGGCAAATGGTCGCAAGAGCCTTGAGCTTCCGGCTCGTTGCGTAGCCAATCGCGGATGGTTTCCCGTAATCCGGAGGGGTCAAAAAGCGCCGGGAATCTTGAGCTGTTTCGCCCGGCAACCCTGGACAACGCATCGGGCCACCGTTTCGAGCCAAGAGCGCCGAGAAAATGCGAATCAGGCACGTGGGGGACGTACGGGAGCCAGTGAATCTCGGGAAAGACCAGGATCAGGAGGGAAGCCAACGCCACCATCGGAGTTTCTTGGCCAATTATTTGAGCCGTGCCGGCCTGCAGCGTTGCGCAGCTTGCATCGTAAAAGTCCACGAGGCCGACGGCGTCGCGCAAGACTGCCGGTCCACCGCGTTGATCCGCCTCTCTCTCGATCCAACCGGCCAAATCCCGGAACTGAGCCGCTACCCAACGTGGCCTTTCGTCGGTAGCGAGCCGATCGAGGGGTTTGATCGTCCGGCAGCACACATCCTTTTTCTGCGCCCCCCAGCCGTTAATCAACCAAGCTTGTGCAGCACGGGCAAGAGGCAGAGCCTCGGACTGAAAAAGGACAAACGCCAGCTTGGGCATAAGGTCATCCTTGCGTCTGTTCTCTTTTGCCTCTTCTCGATCGCTCGAGCGAAGAGACCAACTCATCAACCCAGCCTTTCAGCTCGGAATGAACGGACGCGAAGCGCTCCTTGGGCCAATTCGCCGCGGCACTCCCGTACAACTTGGCACGAATGCCCTCAACGCCTTGGAGGCTGCTTTGGATGCTTGTTTTAGCCTCCTCACTGCTAAGCAGAGGGCTGCCCTCCTGCGGCCACCCACGCCTCTCCGCCCAGGCCCTAACGTCTTCTGTGGGATTCACCCCTCCACCCGCAAGAAACCGCAGGCGAGCCAGAGCAGTTTCGATGTTCTTTCTGGCCTCGTTCTTGACTTCTTCGGTCCAAGACTCAGGGTTTTCCTGGGCGGTTTGAAGGTCTAAAAGCACCGCATCAAAGCCCGACACCACGTCGTGGATAATTGTTGCAATGGGGTCGGCGGGCGCCGCGGTCGGAGCTTTCCGAGGTAGTCCCCGTTTCTTCCGCTGCTCCGGGTCCCCGAGAACTGCCTGCAGAGACTTATCCATAGGGTTATTTTGGCACGCAGCGAGGATAACGTTAAGAAGCTGTCGGAAGCTGTGCTGATTTCTGCCGTTCGCGTACGTTCCGAGCTCAATCAAGGAGTTTCGAACCGCAGCGCCATCGCCGACGGTCGAAAAGTCGCGCGCGCATACTCTTCTCCACGGGTCACTTTCTGGCCACTGGGAACCCACAAACTCGGCAGCTGACATCGCTGCGCCTCCAGGATGCACAAAGAGGCAGATATCGTCAACCCCGGTATCTTTAACGGCATTTTTGATTCTCGTCCCTACGTCAACCCCTGCGTTAATCTGAGAATCACCTCGAAGGATTACGACTGCCAGACCATCCTTCGGGAGGTCAGTGCTCCCCGTGCCCCGTTCGTCGAAATACCACGGGCCCGTATTTTCTGGGTCTACCCCCCAAGTCCTCAGTAGATCCTTATCGACATCCAAACCTGCCACTCTCGTCACGATCAGCAAGACACGCGGTGCCATGCGATCACCTCCCGCTAACGGCCATGAGCACGCTGCCCAGGCTCGGTTTGGAGAGTTCCCGCACGATGGTAGCCTCGAGCGTCGAGTACTCGACGAAGGGATACTGGCCGTACGGACCTTTCACCTGGGCTCCTCGCCCGGACGTCACGATCACGCGGGCTGCGACACGGTGAAGAGCATCGAGGAAATTGCTGAAAAACTGCTCGTTGCCGCCCACCACCGCGGCCAGAGACTCCATAAGCCCCCGGTGAATCACCACGACGTCACAGGGCGGACCATTTGCCAATTCCAAAGAAGAACACCAGCCGTCCTTACCAATGACAGTGCACGAGCGCACCTCTACATTGCCATTCTCTCCAACAGCGAATTCTAAACTCGGAAGTTCATCCTTACCTCTGAACTTTGTAGGCGTTGTCGAACTCTTGAGGTGGCAAAGTCTCATTTCACCCAATTGAAAAACAGGTGCCAAGCGCAGTCCGGCTTTCCAGTGCATGGAATACCAAAGCAACTTTCCCCCTTTGAAATCGATTTCGTCGTTCGCTACGGTCAAAAACACGCTCGCCACCCGCTCGTCCAGCACCAGCACCTTCAACAGGCAGCTTTCGATGAGTTGAAGCAAAAACAGCACGCCAGTAAAACCTGTAGGAACGTTCGCAAGGCGATCGAAGGCCTCACGGTTATTCTGGAAGTCCTTCAGGCTACCGATGTGCTGGTAAAAGCACCGGTTGCTCTCGTCCAAGCCACTCGGCATGCCCTTGCCGTGGTTATCGAACAAGAGCCAGGTGCCTGGTTGACCAGAGCCCTCACCAGCGCGTGCGCAAAGTTCACCCCACTCTAGTGTTGAGCTCCCCGGTGGACGAGCGAATTCCCGTGCCACCTTCCATGCGCTAAGGCTTGCTGGGTTAGGGACTCTCCCGTTTGTCTGTTTTTTGTGGACAGGATAGACCCGAATAAAGTTTTCAGTTCCAATGCCGCACTCTTCCGCGTGGGCCTTGAGCTCAGCCCATCGCCTTGGGAACGTGTCGTCGTCCCGATCGAAGTAGATCACGAGGTTAAAAGGCCGCTGATAGCCACGCTCCTTGGCAAAGGCAACGAGCCACCGGCGGTAAAGCTCGATGATCAGGCGCGGCTCCGGTTTGCAACTGTTGGTGTTGCTTTGTCGGAGAACATCCGCCGGCGACTGCGATTCGTAGTCCACCCGCACGCGATGGGCAAGGCCCACTGTCTTCAATTCGTTGAAGAGCTGATCCGCATTATTTTGTGGTGGGCGGAGCAGGATGCGCGCCGGCAGCCACAGGCGGTTGGCTTTGAGCTCCTCTAGCAGTTCTTGCCTTTGGTTGTTTCCGCTCGGCGCCTCCAGGTAAATAAGCCCCGGGGAGCGTTGCTGCACGAGCTGGCGGAGATCCTGGAGGGACCCGTTAACTTGAAAGGTTTCGATGCCGTAACGCGCAAGCTCGGCGGCCTCTTTGTCGTTCACAAGGGTTTCAGGCACCAACGCCAGGCAGGGGCGCTGCAGCCCAAAGATGTAGGTAAGGAGTTGCCCGCGTGCTCCGCCACCGTTGACAAGCGGGTCTTGCGCTTTAGCACCGAGAGGTCCAGGCAACACTCTTGGGCATTCCGGCGCTTGCCACTCGCTGTGCGGGTGAGCCAGGTACTGCGCGTACACCTTCATCTCTTGAATTCCCCACCCTTCCGCCACGAGCTCGCCCTTCTCGTCAATCAGGTCCCTCTCCAAGTGCTTCTGGATTTCAGTGGCGACCCTACCAGGGCTGAGGTTGTCCTGGTAGGTTACCGTGTAGAACCTCTTGTTGTTTTTGTCCTCTTCCACCTGCAGCGTGACCTCCAAGTTGTTACCTGAGTTGTGCTTCGCGGCGTTGCGAATGGCGTTTTCCAGAAAGCCGTAAAACGCCTGGCGCCCTACCCGCCCACCCGGGATGGCAACCAGGCAATCTTGGTACCCGTCTCCGAGGCTAAATTCTGAGAACTCATCTTCCTCCGTTGATGTGGCTGCTGCCCCGTTCGAATTTTTTGCCGCAGCGCGCCACGTTGTCTCCACGAAGGCCGCGTCCGCTGGCCCTTTAACCCTAAATGTCACCTTGCTAGCCTCAAAGCCCTCGTCGGCTACCAGGTTGTCGAGCAGTAGTCCTTGTTTTAAAAAGCCGCGCAGAAGGTCGGCAAAGAAAAGTTCTGGCTCCTGCCACGTTGGCCATTCCGTAGCCACCCGTGCCAAAAAATCCATACGCTCCTGCATGTATTGCAGCAGACGCTCACCATCGTGGGCGCCGCCGGCGCGACCGCTGGCCGGCCCCGCCAATGTCCCCGCGTGGATTCTGGCCAACGCGTGACTCCCGAGATTATGCGACATGTTGCGGGACATAATCGCAGCCCTTGCCGTTTGCTTCCGTCTCCGTTCGAGTTCTTTCTTGGTTTGAATCACCGACTCCGCGAGCTGTTTCAAACCGTCCTTCATTTCCTTAACAGCGGACTTTAAGCCCCCCCTGGCTCAATGGAGCGCCGGGACGGGAGCACCCGCTCGACCACGCCCTCTGCTTGGTCGGTGGCCTTCGTTTCCTCAAAAATTTCCCCTCCGAGAAGCAGGGCCACCACCGACGTCATCTGCGGCAGCAGTTTTCGAAGGTAGCGCTCCGCATCCTCCATCTTCCGTAGAGCTTCCTTTAAGGCCTGATCGTTGCCTTTCTCATAAGGGTACCAGACAAAAAAGAACCCGCTTTTTCTCCAAAGAGGGCTCAGCGGGAAAATCGAAACCACCGAGGTCGTCCCCTCTGTAGAGAGCTTAAGATACTCATCTTCGAGGACTTGCATTGCCGCGTATGCCACAAGGTCTTCCCAATCCTCTTCCTTGGCTTTCTTTTTCTTGGCTTTCTTTCTCAGTTCCTTTGCCAGGTCAGAGATCTTCCGCGACGGCACCAAAGCTACGTCGAAGAAGCGCGCAGCCTCGTCCACGTTAATGACTTGTGGAGCGAAGCCGAGCGACGAAGCTTGGTAGACACATGACAGGCGAAACAAAGACGCAACAGTTCGACTGCGGTTAGCGCCTGCCTGCTTGATCGCGTTTTTTAGCTGCTCCCAAGTTTGTCCAACGTACACCGGGGGAAGCCCAGCGCACTTGTTTGTGAATGAAATCCTCAACTGCTCTTCGTCCACGAGCAAATCCTGATCCGGATAAAGTGTCCTGAGGACCGCCTCGAAGAGCTCGTCAGTCCCCTCGTAGCACAGGCGAAAGCTAGACGGGTCCCCACCTCCGCAACTCCCTTCTTCATTAGAAAACAAAACTCGATTAAAAAGCACACGAACATGGGTTTCCTTAACGATTTCGACTACTACCTGAGAAAGAAAATTCCATGCTCGATCCTCATAAGTCACCATCGATCCCTACCTCTCGTCATCAACCTTCATGGGGTAGACCGCAACACCACCCTCGAACGTTTCAAACCAGTAGCCGTCTGGATCACGTTCCAGAAGATAGTCTGGCATATACATTACCTTCCCACAACCCCTCGGCAGGTACACGATGTAGGTTGGGTTAGCTAACCCCGAGACATGGCCCCAAAGACCCTTTATGATTGCGCGCCCCTTTTCCAGAGATGCCCGGAAATGAGCCGTAAACTCAGTAGGAATGTAATGAATAAGGTAGTACGGCCTGACCCTTACCTCGATAAGGCCAAGAAAGAGATCGCGCAGAATTTCAACTTCGTCGTTCACCCCGCCGAGGAGCGGTGTATGCGAACCGAGACAGACGCCAGCGTCAGCAAGGCGCTCACATGCATCCCGCACGTCATCGTTAAGTTCGTAGGGATGGACAAAGTGAAGATTCATATAAACCGGCTTGTATTGCCGAACCATCTGAAGAAAAGCCTCTGTAACACGGTAGGGGTTGACGGCTATCATCTTTGTGTCAAAACGAATCAGCTTCACATGCGGAATCGTGCGCAAGTCGGCGAGCATTTGCTGGAGTCGTCCATCAGCTAGGACAAGGGGATCCCATGATAACTCGCGC
>NZ_JMFG01000024.1:24503-41978 GCF_000687145.1 Thermoanaerobaculum aquaticum | reverse complement strand
GTGACGGTGCGGGACTTTGGGCCGGGCTTCCCCCAGGAGGTTTTGGACCGTCTCTTTGAGCCTTTCGTTTCCACCCGTCCGGATGGCCTGGGATTTGGCCCGGGATTTTGCGGTGACCGCGGTGGATGTCTCGGAAAGCAACCTCCAGTGGTTAGCCCAGCGCAACGTAGCCACGGTGAAGGCCGATGTCAGCGATGCCGGGGAGCTGGCCCGGGTGGTGCGGGAGGCCTCGTGGGTGGTGAACGCGGTGCCGGGCTTTTTGGGCTACCGGGTGCTCTCCGAGCTTGTGGCCTTGGGCAAGAACGTGGTGGACATTTCCTTCATGCCCGAAGATCCCCGGGCCCTGGATGGGGAAGCCAAGGCCAAAGGGCTTTTGGTGGCGGTGGACTGCGGGGTGGCCCCGGGGCTTTCCCATCTGGTGCTGGGCTACTGGTACGCCCAAGCTGCGAACCTCGAGCGCTTTACCTGCTACGTGGGCGGTTTGCCCAAGGAACGGGTGCTGCCCTGGGAGTACAAGGCCCCCTTTTCGCCAGTGGACGTGCTGGAGGAGTACACGCGGCCAGCACGGTTGCGCCGGAACGGTGCGGTCGTGACGCTACCGGCTATGGCTGAGCCGGAGCTTGTTTACATCCCGGAGGTGGGTACGCTGGAGGCCTTCCTCACCGACGGCATGCGCACGGCCCTGGAAACCATCCCCATTCCCCACATGGAGGAAAAAACCCTGCGCTACCCGGGCTACCGGGAGAAGATCCTGCTGCTTAAGACCTCGGGGCTTTTGGACGGGGAGCCGGTGGAGGTTTCGGGGGTGAAGGTTTCACCGCTTTCGGTGACGGCCAAGGCGTTGGCCAGAGCGTGGCAGTTTGCGGAAAACGAAGCGGACCTCACGGTCATGGTGCTCAAAGCCGAGGGGTTTTTTGCTGGAGAACGGCAGGAGCGGTCGCTTTTCCTTTACGATAACTTCGATCCCGCCACCGGCCTTTCATCCATGGCCCGCTCCACCGGCTTTACCGCCACGGCGGTGCTCCGGGCCCTGGTGGCCGGTTACCACCGCGCGCCGGGGGTGCTGGTGCCGGAGGTTTTGGGGCAAAACGCAGATCTCACCCGCTTTGTGGTTTCTTCGCTGCGGGAGCGAGGACTTGCCATCCGTGCGGAGGATTTATGACGCGCTCGCCTTGGGTTCGGCTGGCTTTGGCGCTTCTGGCGCTTACCGTTTTGGCCCTGGGGGCGTTGCGATCGGCGCGGGTATGGGCCGAAAGGCAGTTTGAAAAGGAGCTGGGGAGCCTGGAGCCGGCCGCCTACACCCGCCCGGCGGTGAAAACCGACGACAACGCTGCCCGCTACTTTCTGGCCGCCGTGGGCAAGCTGCGGGTGGAGGAAGAGGAAGCCAAGCTCCTGGCAGCTTGGGCCCTTCACCCCGAGGATCCAGCAGACGGGCGCCTGTCCGCTCTTGTGGCCAAAAACGAGCCGGCGTTGCGCCTGGCCAAACAGGGGGCCGGGCTTTTTTCCAGCTTTTACGGTTTGGACTACGCCAGCGGCTTTCACGCCGCGCTTCCCGATCTCCCGCAGCTGGTTACCCTGGGGCGGCTTTTGGGCTTGGAGGCACGCCTTGCTCGGGAACGGGGGGAAACGGGGCGAATGGTGTCCGCCCTTTCGGCGCTGGCAAGCCTTGCGGCGAGCTTGGAGTCCGAGCCGGGGATCACGGTGTTCCATGCAGGGGTGAGCCTGGAGCGCCTGCAGCTTGCCGAGCTGGCCCTGGCTCTGGAGGATCCCCGCCTGCCTACCGCAAAGCTTGCGCAGCTGAGGGATGCCTTTTCACCGGTAGCGCTGGAGGAGGTGTTTCGCCGGGTGGTGGGGCTGGAGGAGGCGTCGCTGCGTCAGGAGGTTCCGGAGAAAACCGGGCTCGCCACCTTTGGGGCGGCGGATTTCTGGCGTTTTTCCGGCGCACAAAAGGCGCGCAAGCTTGCGGCTCTGGGGGCACAACCTTGCGCCCGGTGGGCGGCGGACACCCGTTGGGAGGAGCTCGGCAACCACGAAGCCCGGCTGCTTTTGGTCTTGGCGCAGGCGCAAGGGGTGCGGGCCTCGCGTTTGTTGCTGCAAACCGCCACGCTTTGCCTTCGCCACCACGGGGAACACGGCAGCCTCCCCGCTTCTTTGGGGTTTTTCCCGGAAGCGCTGCGCGAAAACCCGTTTACCGGTAAGCCGCTGGCTTACGATGCCAGCACCGGGAGCCTGGCGGTGCCCGATGGAACCGCGCTGTGGAGCACGCTTCGCCTGCCCGCACCCCCGCCGCCGTTTACCGTTCGGTTGCCTCTGGGGGCGGAAAAACCCGCACGCCGGTCTCGCGAATAGCCTTCCGCAGGCTTTCCGGCAGGCGGTGCCAGTCCACCAGGTCCACGGTGAAGGGCAGGGTGGAGTCCGAAAAAGCCTGGGACAGGCGGGCCAAAAGGGTGAGCGGCACGGGTTCTGGAGCTTTCAGCACCAAGTTCAGGTCGGAAAAACGCTGGGCCTTTTCCGTGACCCGGGAGCCAAAGGCCCACACCTCGTACCCTGCCGGCAAATCCGCAAGAAGCGAGCGAACCAGCTGCAGCTGGCGGGGCTCGAGGTCAAGCGCCTCGCTACTCTTTGGGGAAGTGCTCCACCTTCACCTGGAGATGGCCCGCCAGTTGATCGGCTTCCCGGGTCAAAGCGCGGGCAATCACCACCCTTTGGATTTGGTTGGTGCCCTCGTAAATTTGCGTGATCTTGGCGTCGCGCATGTACTTTTCGATCGGATAGTCGCGGCAGTAGCCGTAACCCCCGAAGAGCTGCACGGCATCGGTGGTGACCCGCATGGCGGTGTCGGTGGCCATCACCTTGGCCATGGCGGCCAGCTTGGAGACGTTGGGCAAACCCGCATCAATGGCCCGGGCCGCGGTGTACACCAGCTGCCGCGCCGCTTCAATTTGAATGGCCATGTCCGCCAGCATGAACTGAATGGCCTGGAACGACATCACCGATTGGCCAAACTGCTGGCGCTCAGAGGTGTAGCGGATGGCCCACTCCAAAGCCCCCTGGGCCAACCCCACCGCTTGCGCTGCCACCCCCGGACGGGCGCGGTCCAAGGTCATCATGGCGTTGGCAAAGCCGGTGCCTTCCTTGCCACCGAGCAGGTTCTCGGCGGGGACCCGGCAGTTTTTAAAGTGCAGCTCGTGCACCGGCACGCAGCGGATGCCCATGGTGTCTTCCCGCTTGCCGATTTCAAATCCGGGCGTGCCCTTTTCCACGATGAAGGCGGAAATGCCGCGGGTACCCCGGCTGCGGTCGGTGGCGGCGTACACGGTGTAAAGGGAGGCCACGCCACCGTTGGTGTTCCACTTCTTTTCGCCGTTAATCACGTAGCTGTCGCCGTCCTTTTGGGCGGTGGCAATGAGGGAACCGGCATCGGAGCCAGACCACTTTTCGGAAAGCCCGAAGGCAATGAGCTTTTCCCCCTTGGCCACGGCGGGGAGGTACTTTTGCTTTTGCTCCTCGGTGCCCCCCAGCACGATGGGGAAGCTTCCCAGGGCGTTCACCGCGTAGGCCACACCAATGCCGCCACAGGCCCGGGAGAGCTCTTCCACCACCACGCACATGTCCAGCACACCGGCGCCGTGCCCTCCGTACTCTTTGGGGATCCAGATGCCCATGAGGTCGTAGTCCTTGAGGGCCTGGATCACGCTCCAGGGGTATTCGCCGGTGCGATCCAGCTCTGCGGCCACCGGACGGGCGTACTTTTCCGCCACTTCCCGGGCTCGGGCCTTGTATTCCTGGGTGCGAGGGGGGAGAAGTTCGGTCATGGCAAGCCTCCTTTCGCAAACGGGTGCCATTGTAACAGAAGGGTTTCACGTGGAACGTGGCAAAATGCGCCGTGTTTTCATCGCGGGTTCCCTCGCTTGTGCCCAACCGCTGGTCGCAGATGCTTTCGGCCTTTCCCCCCCGCGTGGACCTCACGGTTTCCAACCCCACCCTGGTGGGTTTGCCCTACCCTCCCGACCTTTTAGCGCCTCTGGCTGACCCCCGGGGGATGGCCTACCACCCCGCGTCGGCGGGGCTTTCCTCGGCCCGGGAGGCGGTGGCCCAGCTTTACCGCGCCCAGGGCCTGCCGGTGTCCCCGGAGCAGATTTTGCTTACCGCTTCCACTTCCGAAAGCTACAGCTTGCTGGCCAAGCTCCTGTGCGAGCCCGGCGAGGGCTTTTTGGTGCCCCAACCTTCCTACCCGCTTTTCGAGCATCTGCTCAGGGCGGAAAGCTGCCAGACGTTTTTTTACCCGCTTCCCGAGGAGACCGGGTTTCGCCTGGATGCCGCCCGCATTTCCCTCCGGGAAGGGGTCAAAGCGGTGGTGGTGGTGCAGCCCAACAACCCCACGGGAACGGTGGTTCCGCCCGGCGAACGGGAAGCGCTTGTGGCGCTGTGCCGGCAACGGGGGTGGGCTCTGGTGGCGGACGAGGTGTTCTGGGAGTTTCCCTTAAGCGAAAGCCCGAGGCAAAGCTTTGCCGGCAACCCCCATTGCCTGACCTTTGTGCTGGGGGGGCTTTCCAAGCTCGTAGGCTTGCCGCAGCTGAAGGTGGGCTGGATGGTGGTTTCAGGGCCGGAAGAGCTGGCAGGGGAGGCCTTCTCGAGGCTTGAGTTTCTGGCCGACACCTACCTTTCGGTGGCCACCCCCACCCAGGAGGCTCTTCCGGAAATCCTGTCCCGGGGGCTTGCGGTCCGCCAGGGCATTGGCGAGCGCGTGAAAGCCAACCTTCAGCTTTTAAAGCAGGAGCTTGCCGCGTTTCCCTTCCTGCAGCTTCTGGAACCGGAAGGCGGCTGGAGCGCGGTGCTGCGCTTCCCCCGGGTGGTAAGCGAAGAGGATTTGGTGTGCGAGCTTTTGGAGAAAAGCGGCGTGGCCCTCTACCCCGGTTTCTTTTTTGATTTCCCCCACGAGGGGTTCCTGGTTGTGAGCCTCCTGGTCCCACCGGAGCATTTGGCCTTCGGCCTTACCGCCCTGGGCCGAACGCTGGAAGGAAAGCTTGCAAGCTGTGCGGAACCGGGAAGCTAAGCCCCCAATGCGCTTTGTGGTTAGGCGGTCTTTTGTGGCCTATCGACTATTGGTGTGGTTTGTCCCTAACGCCGCGGGCTCCGCAGCATCCAGCCGGTGCCAACCCTACGGTTTTGGCCGGGGCGTTTCCGCGCTCCCTGCCGAGGTCTGTAAGCCGAAACGTGCCTTTTTCTGCCGGTTTCGGTAACCTTTGGCCGTGGGAAGGTCGCAGACGCTGGTTAGAAAGCTTGCTGCTGGATTTATCTTTGCCGCTCCGCTGTTCGCTGGCAATGGGCCTTCAAAGGTGTCCTCTTCTTCCCGCGAAACCCTTCTTACTGTTTCCCCACCAAAACTAACCAAAGGCCCATGCGTGGTGTCGCCAGCAAAAAGCGGTATGGAGGCGGGGAAGGACAACGGGAGCGATGCGGTCCTAAAAGCCGCACAAGCAGGGGATTGGAGCCTTTGCAGGTGCCTACTGACCCACGGAGCAGAGGTTAGCGCCCGAGACGGGCTCGGCCGGTCAGCTTTACACTACGCCGCCGAGAAAGCCCCCCGGGAGGTCGTTGCGCTCTTATTGGCCAGGTCGAGCGACGTAAACGCTGCGGACAACGGTGGCGTGACCGCGCTGCACCTGGCGGCGGGGAACGGCAGGCGTGAAGTGGTTGAACTTTTGGTGGCCAGAGGAGCTAATGTAAACGCAAGAGATAGCAGCGGCTTGAGCGTCCTCCACCACGCGGCTTTTGGTGGAAGTGCTGAAATAACTGAGTTCTTGATCGATAAGGGCGCGGATGTGAATGCCAGTAACAACGCTGGCGTGACCGTCGTTCACGTGGCGGCTTGGAGTGGCCATCTACCAGTGGTGGAACTCTTAATAGCCAAAGGCGCCGATGCGCAGAGGAAAGCTAGAGATGGGAGGACGACGCTGCATTTTGCAGCCCTCAGTGGAAACCGAGAGGTGGTGGAGTTTCTCCTGGCCAAAGGCTTCGATGTGAACGCCCGCGATGAAGACGGCCAAACGGCGCTGCATTGCGCTTCTTTCCGCGGGAGCCGGGAGGTGGCGGCAGCTCTAATCGCCAGGGGTGCCGACGTTAACGAACGCACTCGACGAGGCGAAACGCCCCTGCAGATAGCCGCCGAGGAGGGCCACCGGGAGGTCGTGGAGTTTTTACTCGCCAACGGTGCCCAGGTAAACGCTGAGGACGATGCCGGCTTCACTGCTCTTCACAGCGCGGCCTACAGAGGCGAGCACCATGTGGTGGAAATATTGGTGGCACATGGAGCCGATGTTAACGCGAAGACTGCTGGCGGACGGACGGTCCTTCACCAGGCGGCCTATAGGGGAAGCCGGGAGATGGTGGAATTTTTGGTGGCCAGAGGCGCCGATTTGAACGCCAGGGACAACGATGGGCAGACGCTGCTTCACGAAGCTGCCTATGGGGGAAGCCGGGAAGTGGTTGAATTTTTGGTAGCCAGAGGCGCGGACGTTAATGCGAAAGACTCCAATGGGCGGAGCGTGCTTCACTCGGCGGTCCTTTCCGGAAAGCGTGACGTGGTAGATTTCTTGATTGCCAGAGGAGTCCAGGTGCAGACGAGGGATAAATGCGGCTGGACCGCCCTTCACGAAGCGGTTCGCAGTAGCAATCCCGAGATAACGAAGGTTCTGATTGCCAAAGGTCTAGATGTCAACGCACGGAATAATTCAGGTGTGACGGTCCTGCACGTGGCAGCCAGGCACGGACGTGGCGATGTAGTTGAGTTGCTGGTTCGTAAAGGCGCTTCTGTCAACGCAAAAGACACCGATGACTGCACCCCTCTTCACGCGGCAGCATTAGGTGGAAGTCTCGAGGTTGTCAAACTTCTGGTTACCAAAGGGGCGAAGGTGAACGCAACGAACAAAGAAGGCTGCACACCTCTGGATTTGGCTTGGAAGGAAGCCGTCGTCAGTTACCTCCGCCGGGTAGGTGGAAAGCCGGGCAGCTGCAGCGAGCGAGGTTGCAATGGGGGGGTGAAGAACTTAAGCAAGATGGGCCTCGAGTGCGCGTACTAGGCTCGAGGTGCCATTCCGTTGCCGGTGGAGAGGGTGCGCCCTGAGGTTTGCTGCTCCCCCGGTCTGGGGTGCAGCAGGGTAAAAATGTGACCTATGGGCTTACCGAACGCAGGCAGGTAGCGCAGCGGACCGGGGGCTTGTGGATCAGGAGACAGGTTAGGGCCTGGGCGGGCCTAGCGACCACCCCCACTCGAACCCTGAGCTCAACTTCAGGGCCTGGAATAAGGCTTTCCAGCCTGCCGGTGACGGTATCAACCCGTTTGCTCCCGCCGACCGGGAAGCACCCCGGTACCTCCCCCTGCGCGTTAAACCGACGAACCGGCAGTGAGCAGCGCACCTCCAGGTAAATTCCGGGGCGAGCGGGGCAGTACATTTGCACCGGCGGCGGCAACGGGCTTAGACTTGCCAACCGTGCGTGGCAAACCGCAAGCAAAGGGGGCAATATGAGCCAGACCACAAGCCTTCGCGAGCAAAAAACCGTGCGCTGGACCGCCATGGCGCTGGTTTCCATGGGCATGCTGTGCGGCTACTACGTGGCCGATGTGGCCTCGCCCTTGAAGCCGCTGTTGGAGGGCCAGCTGGGGTGGACCAGCACCGAGTACGGCTTTTACACCGGGGCTTACGGCTGGTTCAACGTGTTCTTGGGCATGCTGGTGGTTGGGGGCATTGTCCTGGACCGCCTGGGGGCGCGGCTTACGGGCTTTTTGGCCATTGCCTTCATGTTTTTGGGCACGGCGGCCCAATGGTGGGCGCTGGCTACCACCTCCCTGGCCGGTTCCCAGTGGTTAGGGGTGAAGGCCCAGGTTTTGATGGCAGCTTTGGGCTACGCGCTTTTTGGGGTGGGCATCGAGTGGTTTGGCATTACCGCCACCAAGATCATCGTGCGCTGGTTCAAGGGGCATGAAATGGCCTTAGCCATGGGGCTGCAGGTGGCGGTGGGCAGGTTGGGCACCGCTGTTGCTTTGGGAAGCGGTGCGGCCATTGCCGTGGCTTTAAGCGTGGCCGGCCCCTTTATGGTTGGGACCCTGGCGTTGGCCTTTGGCTTGGTGGCCTTTCTGTTTTTTGCTTCGCTGGATCGCCGTCTGGATGCCAGCGAGCGGGGAAGCGAAAGTGCAAACCCGGAGGACCAGTTCCGCCTTTCGGATATTGGCGGAATCCTTTCGGATCGGGGCTTTTGGTTGCTCACCGGGCTTTGCGCGCTTTTTTACTCCGCGGTCTTCCCGTTCTTGAAGTACGCCCCGGACCTCATGGTGCAAAAGTTTGGCATTGAAGAGCGGCTTTCCGGCATCATCCCTTCCCTTCTGCCCTTTGGCACGATCCTGCTTACCCCGTTTTTTGGCAACCTCTACGACCGCAAAGGAAAAGGCGCCACCATCATGCTTTTGGGCGCGCTCTTCATCACCGGTTCCCACCTCTTGCTGGCGGTTCCTTTCCTGAAGTTCTGGCCGGTGGCGGTGGTGGCGGTTTTACTTTTGGGCGTTGGGTTTTCCTTGGTGCCCTCGGCCATGTGGCCATCCGTGCCCAAGATCGTGGAGGAAAGGCGGCTGGGCACCGCGTACGCCCTGATCTTCTTCATCCAAAACCTGGTGGCGCTCATGGGGGTGCCGTACCTCATCGGCTGGGTTTTGGATCGCTTCTGCCTCCGGGGCAAGGAAACCGTTACCCAGGAAATTGCCGGTAAGCTGGAGGAAATCGTCAGGGTGCACTACGACTACACCCTGCCCATGCTGCTGTTCGTGCTGTTTGGCCTGCTGGCGGTGGGCTTTGCGCTGGCTATGAAAGCCGAGGACCGACGCCGGGGCTACGGGTTGGAGCTGCCGGCGGGGAACGTGAAGTGAGTGCGCTCGCCTTAAGACCTTGCTACCCGATCTTGAGCGCTTTGCGCGGCCTTTTTCGCCTTTGGTAAGGTTCGCCTACGGGAAAGGCGCGGGCCACCTCTAGCGCTGCATTGGTGGTCATTGTCGGGTGCCAGGCTTTTTCTCGGGGACGGTTGCTTTAAGGTATGGGCCCCTATGGCAAGCGGGTTTGAAGGCGGGCGCGCCTTGCGGCCCGCACCCACACCCAAACTCCCAAAACGTGTACTGTGGATGCCTGCAGCTACGTACACTGTCAACACTGCCCTGACCGCGGCTCTGGGCACGCCCGCTTAGGCTAGGCCATGCTACACCCGTTCGCGAGTATTTCGCTAAATGTGGCACGAGAATTTGCCGTGCCTTGCCGTTTGCCAAAGGAACTCGGCAAACCACGTCGTTAGGTTTTTCGGGAAGGAAACCGCGGCGGCTCGTAGCAGTCAAGGAACAGCGGAAAGGGTTCGTGGTGATAAACGCCCCAATCACGCCCTTGTTTTTCGTTGTTTGGGGTGAAAATAGGCTTCTAAATATGGGATGACTCCACTTGTTGGGGTAAAGTTTTTTAACTCACCAGGTGAAAGTATGAGAGGAGAGACGTTCCTTCCCTCCAGGCTGGGCAAAACCGGAGGGACAATCACGCCCATTGGGAGGGGCTGCAGCCTTCGCGGTTTATTCCGCACGCACGTGGGCGGGTGTTGCTGGCCCTGGCGAAGGTGCCTTGTGGGAGAAAACTGAGAGGGTTCTTAGGGCCAAAGTAGGTGCGTTAGCAACCGCATCAAAGAGGTCACGTGCGGGCTCGCCACAGGCAAATGACCTGCGGGCATTGCAAGCTTTCGTGAGGTATGAGTTGTGTTCCAGTATTCCCATGCTCGGGCCGGTACCCTGCGGTACCGGCTGTACGCGGTGGCTGCGACCGTGGCGCGCTGACCGGATGTTGGTTTAGGGCTTTGTAAGGTTTTAAAAGAGGTTTTCAGCACTGACGCTTTCGCTCGGTCTGTTGGCTGCCGGCTGGCTTAGAAAAAGAGGCTTCGCCGCAGACCCAGCTGCTACCAAGACCACAGAAAGGAAAAACGGTGCACATTGTGTTTTTCCCTGTGCCGAACACACCCCAGCAACCACAAACCAAAAAACCACAGGCGTGAACAACTCCAGCACCTTAACCCTCATCCCCAAAAACTACTCTTCCAAACCAACTCCCGCACTAATCGCGGAATTTAGGGAAATGGGGCAGACTTCCCTCAGGAGCGATCACTGTGGTACGCTGAATGTTAGGTGGCGGAGCCTAACGGCTAGGGCGGTATCACCTTTCACCGCTCATGAAGGGGATGACGACCCAGCACAGGGCGAGGAGATGAGTAAGCGGGTTAGAGGACGGTTGCCGTTCAAGCAGTCGGGCGAGGACGTAACGATTTTTCCGTTCGCCCGCATAATCAACCCGGAACGGATCATAGTTGGAGACTCCGTGATCATCGACGATTTCGTGTTCCTTATGGCGGGGCAAGAAACCGTGATTGGCAGTTTTGTCCATTTGGCCTCGTTTTCTTCGTTTCTAGGCGGTGGGCGCCTGGTAATTGAGGACTTTGCTGGTGTGTCCAGTGGTTGTCGTATCTATACCGGCACGGACGATTTTAGTGGGGAAGGGCTCACCGGCCCCACGATTCCTTCGCCATTCCGGGCTGTGGTTCGGTCTTTTGTACACATCGGGCGGCATGCTGTAGTCGGGGCAAACTCGGTCATTTTACCTGGGGTCACGCTGGGGGAGGGGTGTGCGATTGGGGCTAACTCGTTGGTAAACCATGACGTGGAGCCGTGGATGGTGTACGCCCGCGTTCCGGCGCGGCCGCTCCGCCCGCGGAGAAGCGATCGCATCAAGTTCTTGGAGGCTGAGCTCAGGAAGGCGTGTTACGATAGCCAGGGCCGCTACATACCTAAGCAACGCCGCTTAGGGCTGGAGGAGGCCTAAGAGGCGCTGCAATGCACCTTCCGATCGCTCGCCCTTCGCTCCCGCCGCTGGATGAGTTTGTGAATGTGTTGCGTGAGCTCTGGGAAACTCGCATGCTTTCTAATTTTGGCCGATATGCCTGCCAGTTCGAGCAGCGTGCTGCGGATTTCGTCGGCAACCCGCACGTGGCAGCGGTTGCCAACTGTGACCTCGGTCTTGTGATCTCTCTCGCGGCTCTCGAGCTTCCGAAGGGCGCGCCTTGTTTAGTACCGTCTTTCACGTTCAACTCGACAATTAACTCGATAATCTGGAACGGGCTTCGGCCGGTCTTTGTGGATGCAGATCCAGAGACATTCAATGCCGACCCCAATGATGTTCGCCGACGCTTGGAAGAAGGGGCTGCGGCCATCGTGGTTACCCATGTTTTTGGAAGTCCCGCGGATATTGATGCGATCATGGAGCTGGCCAAAACAGCCGGCGTGCCAGTGGTCTTCGATGCGGCGCATGCCTTTGGTGCTGAATATCGGGGTAAACGAATAGGGCATCCATCCCTCGGTGCACTTCAGGTGTTTAGCTTTTCTGGAACCAAACCAATCACCGCTGCCGAAGGGGGATTAATTGCAGCCGCTGATGGCCGTCTTATCGACCGCATTTTGAAGTTGCGGGCGTATGGTTTCCGCTACGACTACATTTCCGATGTGGTGGGGCTCAACGCGAAGCTTTCAGAGCTCCACGCTGCGCTTGGTTGGTTGCTCCTCGGCCAGGCAGAAGAGGTGATCTTGGCCAGGAATCGCCTGGCTGCGTATTACCGGGGACAGCTCGCAACGTGTCCTGAAGTCAGTTTCCAGAAGCTCCTGCCGCATTGCCGATCGACCTTTAAGGACTTTGCTATTGTCTGTGCGGATGGGCGCGATGAACTAGCCAGTTGCCTCGCCCGTGCCGGAGTCCAGACGAAAAAGTACTTTGTTCCCCTACATACCATGCCGGCCTACCGGCGTTTCGGCTCTGGAAATGACGACCTTGCCGATACCGAGGCTTTATCGGCACGGGTCTTGTGCCTTCCCATTTTTAACGAGATGTCCGAGCGGGAGGCTGATAGGGTGTGCGAAACCATCCTTCGCTTCTATGGACGGACCTAAGCTTGTTAATCTTTGTCGTCTCGCTTTGCTCCGAGCGATAGTGAAGTTACGGTCAGAACCAGGGATGCAACCCCTGGTTAGCGTTACGATTCCCACCTTTAATCGCGGGGAACTCCTCACTACGCGGACCTTGCCAAGCGTTCTCGGTCAAAGGTGGCGCAACCTCGAGGTTATCGTTGTCGGTGATGGTTGCACCGACGACACGGAACAACGATTGCGTGCACTTGGTGACCCCAGGGTGCGCTGGGTCAACCTCCCCCGGCGGGGCGAATACCCTGAAGATCCGCTTCACCGGTGGATGGTGGCGGGAACCGATGCTGCCAATTACGCTCTCAAGCTAGTGCGTGGCGAGTGGATCTCCTTTGTTGACGATGATGATGTGGTGGAACCTGATCACCTGGAGGTCTTGGTAGGGCATGCCCTTGCCACCGGCGCAGAGTTTGTGTATGGAGCGGGCTGGTTCCACCGCTCGCCAGAGGAGGTCATACGTATTGGGGGGTGGCCTCCCGAACCAGGCCGTGTCATGCATTCTGCTGTTGTGTATCGTGCCTATCTTCGGTTCTTACGGTACGACAAGGAGGCCTGGCGCGAGGGCATAGGGGGAGACGCTCACCTCTGGCGCAGAATGCGCGCGCTGGGAGTTCGCATGAGTTTTGTCGACAGGGTTGTGTGCAGCTCGCCGCTTCGTCCAGGCGAACAACTGCGTGGCCAACGTGCTGCCGAGGCTGCGCGAGCGCTGTGGGTCACCACAAAGCAGGGCTCCTAAACCCCACATCATGGTTGCAGGAAATGGTTGAGGGCCCTTGTTTCCCGGCGTGCGAACCCTTGGGGACGCGAAAGACCAGCTGCCGTTTTTTGCTGTCTTTCGCTGGGTAAGCGGTGGGCTTTGCGCTGGCTTTGAAAGCCGAGGACCGGCGCCGGGGCTACGGGTTGGAGCTGCCGGCGGGAAACGTGAAGTAACTACAGCCAGCCGCGGCGGCGAAAGGCGCGCAGCATCCCCAGGGCCAGCACCACCATGATCGCCCAGAGGGCGGGGTAAGCCCAGGGCCAGGCCAGCTCCGGCATGTGCTGGAAGTTCATGCCGTAAACCCCAACGATGAAGGTGAGGGGCAGGAAGATCGTGCCAATGACGGTTAAGACCTTCATCACCTCGTTGGTGCGCTGGGCCACGGTGGAAAGGTAAAGCTCCAGGAGGCTCGCCGCGGTTTCCCGGTAGCTTTCCAAAATGTCCAGAAGGTAGAGGACGTGATCCTGCACGTCCCGCACGAAAACCCGCACCTCAGGGCTTAAAAGCGGACTTTCCTCCCGCAAAAGCGCCCCCACTGCCTCGCGCAGCGGCCAGAGGGAACGGCGCAGCCGCAAGAGGTCGCGGCGGAGCTGATGGAGTTGCGGCAGGATTTGGTCGTGTTGCTGCAGCAAAACCTCCTCCATGCCCTCCAGCCGCTCCCCTAGCTTTTCCAAAACCGGGAAGAAGTGGTCCACCGCGGCGTCCACCAGGGCGTAGGCGAGGTAGTCGCTGCCAAACTGGAAAAGCCGGCCGGAGCCTAAAGCCAGCCGCTTTTCCACGGTGGCAAAGAAGGGGTTGGGCTTTTCCTCCACGCTCACCACCAGGTCGGAAAACACCAAAAGGCTCACCTGCACCTCTTCCAGGCCAACTTCGGTGAGCGCTGGCACATCCACCACGAAAAAGAGGTAAGAAGCGTGGGTTTCGGCTTTTGGTCGCTGGCCGGGGTTGAGGATGTCCTCCAGCACCAGGGGGTGGACCCCGAGCCTTTTGCCCAGCTCGGCCACCGCGCGGTTGTCGAGGCCGGTGATCCGCAGCCACCCCCGTTCCCGGGGGAGGGCAAGGGCCGCCGCCACCGAAGGGGCTGACGTCTTGCTTACGCCTTTGGAGCCGTAGGTGAACAGCTCGAAACTGGCGCGAACGCCGGTTTCCGGAAGGGTTCCGGGCGAGGTTCCCGGTGGGTGGTAGCGCTTGAGACGCCGAACCATGGCCGGCGTCATTGTACGCTTTTAACCTGCCCCGGAAATTGCCCGCGAGAAAGCCTTACGTTTCGCTCTTTTGGGCAAAGCGCTCCCACTCGGACTCAAAGGAGAGGGAGGCCAGCGAGCGCATGCGGTCCAAAAACACCACGCCGTCCAGGTGGTCGTACTCGTGCTGGATGACCCGGGCGTGGAAGCCCGAAGCCTCGAACTCCACCACCTCGCCTTCCAGGTTTTGAGCCTTCACCCCCACGCGCAGGTATCGGGGCACGAGACCCCGAAGACCGGGGATGGAAAGGCAGCCCTCCCAGTCCTCCTCCTGGCGCTGGTCCAGAGGCGTGAGCACGGGGTTGACCAAAACCCGAGGGGGAACGTCTTCCCCGTAATCCGCCGGCACGTAGTAAGCGAAAACCCGCCACCCCACGGCAATTTGCGGCGCCGCCAAGCCTACCCCGGAGGCGGCGTGCATGGTGCGCACCAGGTCCAGGGCCAGCTCCCGCAGCTTGCGGGTGCCAAAGCGCTCGGGGGGGACCTCCTGGGCCCGCTCCCGTAACACCGGGTGCCCCAGGCGCACCACCTCGCGAATGCGGCCGGCGTTACCGGCCATCTCTAAGCTTGCCAGGGAGGCCAGGTTTGGGGGGGAAGAAATGGCCACCCTTACTCCACCGCAAAGGAATGCCCGCAGCCGCAGGAACGCACGGCGTTGGGGTTGTCCACCACAAAGCCGGAACCGCGGAAGTCTTCCACGAAATCCACGGTGGCCCCGGCCAGGTACTGGGCGGACAGGGGATCAATGACCACGGTGATGCCGTGGGCTTCAATAACCGTGTCGCCTTCTTGCCGGTCGTCAAAGGTAAACCCGTACTGGAAACCGGAGCAACCGCCGCCCTCGATGAAGATCCGCAGGGCCTTTCCCGCCGCTTCCGGCATCGTTTGCGCAAAGAACTTCACCTTTTCCGCAGCCTTTTCAGTCAGTTCCACCATGCAAAAACCTCCTGGAGCCTCAACGCTCCGCGAGAATAAACCCTTATTGCGGCGTTTTCATTCCCTCACAACCCCTGCTCGGCCAGGAAGCGCTCGGCTTCAATAGCGGCCATGCAGCCGCTGCCGGCGGCGGTGACCGCCTGGCGGTACACGTGGTCCTGCACGTCCCCACAGGCAAAAACGCCGGGCACCGAGGTCCTGGTGGTTCCCGGCTGGGTCACGATGTAGCCGGCGGCGTCCAGCTCCAGCTGGCCCACGAAGAGCTCGGTGTTGGGCTTGTGGCCAATGGCCAGGAACACGCCCTGGGTGGGGTAGGTGGTGCGCTCGCCGGTGCGGGTGTTTTCCAAAACCACTGCTTCCACGCCCTTTTCCTTGCTGCCCAGGATGTCGGCCACCACCGAGTTCCACACAAAGGCAATCTTTGGGTGGGCTTTGGCCCTTTCCTGCATGATTTTGGAGGCCCGCAGTTGATCACGCCGGTGAACCACCGTCACCTTGGTGGCGTAGCGGGTGAGGAAGAGCGCTTCCTCCATGGCGGTGTCGCCTCCGCCCACCACCACCACCTCTTTGTCCTTGAAGAAGAACCCGTCGCAGGTGGCGCAGGCGGAAACCCCGTAGCCCATGAGCTCCTTTTCCGCCGGAAGCCCCAGAAGCCTTGCGGAAGCACCGGTGGCAATGATCAAGGCGTCGGCTGTGAACTCACCGTGATCCCCGGTTTGTACCCAAAAGGGCCGGCGGGAAAGGTCCACCTTTTCGGCCTGGGTGAAAAGCACTTCGGCGCCGAACCTCTGGGCTTGCTCCCGCATGCGGTTCATGAGCTCCGGGCCCTGGATGCCCTCGGGAAAACCGGGGAAGTTCTCCACCTCGGTGGTGATGGTGAGCTGTCCACCTGGCTGCATGCCCTCCAGCACTACCGGGGAAAGCTCCGCCCGGGCGGTGTAAATGGCGGCGGTAAGCCCCGCCGGTCCCGAACCCAAGATCAAAACCCGCACCCTGCGCCCCGTCCCCATCGTCCATCCCTCCGCTGGGGATTCTACTCGCAAGGCAGCCGCAACGTTACGGGCTGGCGCCGGCGGAAGTAAAAAACCTCATTGACCCCTAGCCGCGAAAGCCGCGGGATGACTTCGGAAAACCCAAAGCCGACTTCCTCGGGGGCATGGGCATCGGAGGAAAGCACCAGCGGCACGCCTGCCGCGACCAGCCTTTCCAGCAGGGAAGGCGAGGGGTAATCCTCGCCCACCGGCTTGCGACGGCCGGCGGTGGAAACTTCCACGGCGGTGCCGGTGGCCGTGAGCGCCGCGATCACTCTGGACTCCAGGTCGGCCAAGGGCCTCTCCGGAAAAAAGCCAAACTTCTTGGGTAGGT
Organism: Thermoanaerobaculum aquaticum; assembly: GCF_000687145.1. Taxonomy (NCBI): domain Bacteria; kingdom Pseudomonadati; phylum Acidobacteriota; class Thermoanaerobaculia; order Thermoanaerobaculales; family Thermoanaerobaculaceae; genus Thermoanaerobaculum; species Thermoanaerobaculum aquaticum. The sequence goes on along the minus strand of NZ_JMFG01000024.1, from coordinate 25,633 downwards.
CCAGGTGCGCCATGACGTCAAAAAGCTGCGAGCGGATGGCTTTTTCCAGCTTCTGCCAGTAGGCGCCCCAGATAGCCTCCACCTTTGCCGGGCCCTGCTCGTAAAGCTTTTGCGATGAGGGGGCATCCACCCAAAAGCCGTCCAGCCAGTGCACCGAGCCCAAAACCACATCGAAGGGGTAACTCTGCAAGATCTCGGCTAGCCGCGCCTCGTGGCCTTCCACGTAGTCAGCTTCGATGCCCAAAAGCACCTCAATGGTGCCCCGGTACTTCTCCTTGAGGGCCAGCACGCTGTCCACGTATGCCGGGAGCTGCTCCGGGGCCATGGCCAGGGTAGGATCGTGGGCTTCGGGGGGCAGCCAGTAAAAGGGGATGTGGTCGGTGACCGCCACCACCGAAAGCCCCAGGGCGATGGCCTGCCGCACGTAATCCTCCTCGTGCCCCCGGGCGTGCCCACAGCGGAAGGTGTGGGTGTGGAGGTCGGCAAGGCCTGAAGCAGCTAGCACGCGCCCATGATCTCCTGGAGGATGGCTTCGGCGGCGGCTCGCGGGTCGGGGGCCTGGGTGATGGGGCGACCCACCACGATGAAATCGGCACCTTGTGCTACCGCTTGCGCTGGCGTGGCCACCCGGCGCTGGTCTCCCGCGGCGGCGCCGGCGGGACGGATGCCGGGGGTGAGGAGCACGAAAGGGGGAGGGAAATCGCCCCGCAGCAGGGGCAGCTCCTGGGCCGAGCACACCACCCCGGAAAGGCCAGCGGCTTGGGCCAAACGCGTCCAGTGCCTGACCCTCTCCCCAGGCGAGCCGGGGAGGTTCAGCTCGCGGAGGGTTTCATCGTCCAGGGAGGTCAGCACCGTCACGGCCAGAACCAGCGGTGGTTTTTGCCCCGGCGGGGTGCCCGCCTCGGCCCCCGCCCGGGCGGCTTCCATCATCGGGCGCCGCCAGCCGCGTGCACGTTGAACATGCTCACGCCCAGGCGGGCGCAGGCAAACGCCGCTCGCTCCACGGTGTTGGGGATGTCGTGGAGCTTGAGGTCCAAAAAGACCTTTTCCCCCCGTTCCACCAGCCACCTCACAAAATCCGGGCCTAAGGCGGTAAACGCTTCCAGGCCCACCTTAAAAACCCCCACCGA
>NZ_JMFG01000024.1:0-24417 GCF_000687145.1 Thermoanaerobaculum aquaticum | reverse complement strand
GCCTCCAGCTCCGAAAGCACCGAAAGGCAAGCGCCGGGGTTCCGGAAGGTGGCGGTGCCCACCTGCACGGCGGAAGCCCCCACCAGCAAAAACTCCACGGCATCGGTGCCGCTCATGATGCCGCCAATGCCCACCAGCGGCGCCTGGGGAAAGGCCCGATGCACCTCCCACACCAAGCGCAAGGCCAACGGCTTGATGGCCGGGCCGGAAAGGCCCCCGAAGCCGGTGGCAATGGAGGGTTTACGGGTTTTGGCGTTGACGCTTAAAGCCCGGAAGGTGTTCACCAGGGTGAGGGCATCGGCGCCAGCGGACAACGCTGCCTCGGCCACCGCCAGCGGGCTGGGGGCGTTGGGGGAAAGCTTGACCCACAGGGGGCGCTGGGTGAGGGGGCGCAAGCCGCTCACCAGCGAGGCCAAGAGCTTGGGGTCATGCCCGAACTCCATGCCGCCTTTGTTCACGTTGGGGCAGGAGACGTTGAGCTCGTACGCGGCAATCCCCTCTTCCTTTTCCAGCCGCTCAATGACCGTGGCGTACTCCTCCTCGGTTTCGCCAAAGACGTTCACCACCACGCACGCCCCGCGCTGGCGAAGGGTGGGCAGCACCTCGGTGCAAAAGGCTTCCACCCCGATGTTTTGCAGGCCGATGGAATTGATCATGCCCGCCGGGGTCTCCACGATGCGTGGGTTTGGATTGCCGATTCTGGGCTTGGGCGAGAGGCCCTTGGTGACCACCGCCCCCAGCGCCTCCGGGGGGCAAAAGTCCACCAGGTCCAAGCCGTAGCCAAAGGTACCGGAGGCGGCCAGCACCGGGTTTTGGAGCTTGAGGGAACCCACGTTTGTGGCCAGCTGCACCATGCTCACCACCTTTCCGAAAGCTCGGTGGCACGAAACACCGGCCCTTTTTGACAGGACGGTGCGTAGGTGCCGTCAGCAAGCCTCACCACGCAACCCAAGCACACGCCTACCCCACAGGCCATGGGTTCCTCCAGGGAAAGCTCGGCCTCAACCCCTCTTTCCCGGGCAAGGGCGGCCAATGCCTGCAACATGGGGTTGGGACCGCAGGCCAAAAGGCGGCTTGTGCCCTCTTGCCATCGCTTCCCCAAGACCTCGGTGACCAAGCCGTGCTCGCCGAAAGAGCCGTCGTCGGTGCAAAACACCACGCGGCCGGCGGCGATCTCTTCAATTTCCCGGCGGAGCAAGAGCTCGGGCCCGGAGCTGGCCCCGTAAAAAAACGCAAACTCGGTGCCTTGCCGGCGGAGCTCCCGGGCAGCAAACAGCACCGGCGGCAGGCCAATGCCTCCGGCCACCAGCACCGGTCGTGGACCGGCAGATGCCAGGTCAAAGCCCCTCCCCAAAGGGCCCAGCACCGCAAGCTCGCTGCCCAAGGGCAAGCTGCGGAGCATGGCGGTGACCTTGCCCACTTCCTTGACCAGCAGCTGAAGCGCCGTTCCGCGTTCCTTCGGGGTCACGCCGGCCACCGAAAATGGCCGGCGGAGCAGGGGGTCGGCAGCCGAACCCACACCCACCATCACGAACTGGCCTGGTTTTGCGGGAAGCGGCGACGGACAGGCCAGTTCCAGCGCGAAGCAACTGGGGGAAAGGGTCTGCCGGCCCACCAGGACGGCCTTCTGATCCACCCGAATGTCCATGCCGCGGGCATTATCCCCGAAAGCCTCAAGCTTGCCAAAGGCGGTACCATGTCTTGCCATGCACCGCCGTCGCCTTTTGCTGGCCTTGCTTGCCGCTCTGGTTGCCGGGGTGGGGCTTGCCTCCCTGCAGGTGCTGCTGTGGCCGCAGGTGACGCCTTCGGCGGGAAGGGCCCTTTTGGCTGCCCTGGCCTGGGGGAGCTGGAGTGCCCTTTGGTTGGGCCTGGGCGGGTTTGCCCTTTGGGAGCTCGTGGTTTTGGTGGCGCGCCTTTTCGGCTGGCGCCCGCGGTGGCCCCGGCTTTCCACGGCCATGGCCGTGGCCGGGGTGTTTGTGGCGGTGGTGGCGTTCTTCAACCAGGAGGCCACCCGGGAGGTGCTGCCGGCGGCCCACCGCCAGGCGTTGGGGGTGGTGGCGGCTTTGGGGATCGTCTGGGCGGCCGCCTGGCTTGCCACCCGGCGGTGGCGGTCTTCCTGGCTTCCTGCGGCGCTTTTCGCAGTGTGGGCCACGGGCGTTTGGTGGCCGTGGTGGGGGGCGCAGCAAGCGGCGGTAGAACCCGAGCTGGCTCAACCGGCCCAAGGGTTTCCCTGGGAGCTGGGGCCAAAACCCCGGCGGGCCCTGGTGGTGGTGTGGGAAGGGGCGGATGTGCCCTGGCTTCTCCCCCTCATGGACGGGGGCATGATGCCCTTTTTGCAATCCCAATGGCCGCGGGGGAGCTGGGGGCACCTGCGCACGGTGCAGCCCTTTTCCCGGGCGGCGAGCCTGGCCACCCTGGCCACGGGGTGTTCCCCGGTGCGGCATCAGGTGGTGGGGCGAAGGGCCTACCGCTTGCGGTTTCTCACCGACCAGCCGGTAAGCCTCCTGCTCCGGGGTCCCTGGCCTTCCCCCCACCAGCTCCCCTGGCGGTTGTGGCAGCGAGCCGCACCTCCCCCTCCCAGGGAGCCCACGCTTTGGCAAGCCCTGGGGGGTTTGGGGGTGAGCTCGCTGGTGGTGGGCTGGCCCTTCCCCTGGCGGGGGGTTGCGGAAGAGGTCCCCTGGGAGCAAAGCCCGCCGTTGGATCCCGGTTGGCAGGCCGCCGTTGAGGAAGCCACAAGCGGCAGCGCTTCAAAAGCCGGGCCCACCCACCGGGCCTTTGCCCTTGCAGCCGAAGCCGGCCTGCGAGCGGCGTTTGGTTTTCGCGAGCAAAAGCCCCAGGTGCTCATCGTGCACCTGGACCTTCCCTCCCGCCTGCGGCCGCTGTGGGCGGGGGAGGACCCCGGCGGGGTTCTCCCCTTGGCCGCCCAGTTCCTGGATAGCCAGCTGGCCGAGCTTTGGGCGCTGTTTGGCGATGAAACCACCTATCTTCTGCTGGTTTCTCCTTACGGGATGGCGCCGCCCCGCCCCTGGGACCGGCTTTTGGCAAACGTGGGCTTGACCGGACGATGGCCGGTTTCGCCGAAGGACTCCCCGGATGGGTTCTTTTTCCTCCTTGGCCCGGGTGTGGCCCCTGGCGGGCGGGTGCGGGGGGCCAGAGTGGCGGACGTCATGCCCACGCTTATGTACCTTCTGGAGCTGCCGGTGGCCAAGAGGCTTTCCGGTCGGGTGCTCTTGGGTGCTGTGGACGAGGGCTGGGCGGGCTCGGTGCCCCTGCGGCTGGTCCCCGCATACCCATGGCCTCGCTGGTGAAGGGAAAAATGGTGCGCCCGCCGCGATTCGAACGCGGGGCCTTCAGATCCGGAGTCTGACGCTCTATCCGGGCTGAGCTACGGGCGCACAGGATGGGGTGAGCGAAGGGATTCGAACCCTCGACCACTGGAGCCACAGTCCAGCGCTCTGCCAGCTGAGCTACGCTCACCACGCGTTTGGCCTGCCTGAGAGGATTCGAACCTCTGACCCAGGGATTAGAAGTCCCTTGCTCTATCCAGCTGAGCTACAGGCAGCCACTCCCCCAGTGGGGGTTTGGTCGGGGCGAGAGGATTTGAACCTCCGACCACCTGCGCCCAAGGCAGGTGCGCTACCAGGCTGCGCCACGCCCCGTTCGTGTGGCTTTGCCGCTCCCAAAGAGCTTCCCCCAACGCCGGGGGATGCTCAGACTAGCAAGGTTACGCTGCCTCCGTCAAGGTGATCTCTAGGGGAGCCAACAAGCTACCGTAAGAGCTCGTTTCCCCCTGAAGGCGCTAACCTACCGCTATGGTGTCCAACCGGGCGCTGGCGGAGGCGCTGTTCCGTTTGGCCGAGTCCTTCCCCCCGGGGGACGCGCGCCTGGCTTACCTGCGAGCCGCCTATGCGGTTTTCGACGAGCCCAAAGAGGTGGCTGCCGCTCGCCGCCTTCCCGCTGGCATTCCTTTTGAGGTTTTGCCCACCGTAAGCCTTCTCGCCCGCTGTCGGGGGGAGGACGCGTTAGCCGCGGCGGCGGCACGCTTTTCCGGGGGGTACAGCGGGCACCGTCAGGGGCTGGCCCGCCAGGGTTTCTTTTCCGCCGCTGAGGTGCTGGCCTTGCCCGTGGAGGAGCAAGCCCGCAAGCTGCGGGGTGCCGTTCACTTCCACACCCGGGCCTCCGATGGCTCATCTTCGTTGGAAACCATGGCCCATGCCCTGCGCCGCCGGGGCTACTTTTGGGCGGTGGTGACCGACCATACCCAGGGGCTGGCGTGCGTGAACGGCATGGACTCCCGCGCCCTGGAGCTGCAGAAGCGGGCCATTGCCCGCTGGAACGAGCGGCACGGCGACGAGCTGGAGTTGGTCCCGGGGGTGGAGGCGGAGATCCTGGAAAATGGGCGCTTGGACGTGCCCCGAAGCCACCGCCAGGGGCTGGTGGTCTTGGCCGGCCTCCACACCGGCCTGGGCAGCAGCCGCGATCAAACCTCGCGGTTGCTCCGGGCTCTGGAGGAGCCCGGGGTTTTCGCCTTGGCGCACCCCAAGGGGCGGCTCTTTGCCCGCCGCCCCGGCATTCGCGCCAACTGGGAAAAGGTGTTTGCCGCCGCAGCCGCAGCGGGTGTGCTTCTGGAAATCAACGGCTTTCCTCGGCGCCAGGACCTAGAGCCCACCCTGGCCAAGCTCGCCTTGGAGCTGGGGTGCCGTTTCGTACTGGGTTCCGACGCCCACCATCCCCGGCACCTGGTTTTTGATCGCTGGGCCCTGGCCATTGCCACTGCAGCGGGGGTTCCCCCGGAACGGGTGGTGAATTTCCAGCCCCTGGGCCGCGCCCTGGAAAGCCCGGGAGCGCTGTCATAGGAAAGAGAGAGTATTCACAAATTGGCCGAGAGGGTTTAGGATTTCCGGTGGGAGGTGGCTATGGGCTTTCTTCAGGAGCTCAAAACCCGGGCTTCCGAGGTCCACGGGCGGGTGGTTTTCGCCGAAGGCGATGATCCACGCATCATTGAAGCTGCAGGCAGACTGGTGCAGGACGGTGTGTGCGCGGTAAGCGTGGTTTGTCCGGCGGAGAAGCAAACCCCCGAGCATCAAAAGCTTACTGCTTTGGGTGTGGAGGTCGTTGATCCCCAAAAGGATGGGCGCCGGGAGCAGTTGCTGGAGCACCTGTACGCGCGGCGCAAGGGGAAGGGCTGGACCCGGGAGCAAGCAGCCGCGGCACTGAACGACCCCCTGTACTTTGCCTCCTGTTTGGTGGCCACCGGGTTTGCCGATTGTTCGGTGGGTGGGGCAGTGCGCACCACGGCGGACACGGTACGCGCAGCGCTCCACGCCATTGGACCGGCGCCGGGGATTGCCAGCGTGTCTTCCTGCTTCGTGATGGTGCACCCGGATTCGCGGTGGGGGCACAACGGCGTTTTGGTTTTTGCCGACTGCGCGGTGCTTCCCGATCCAACCCCTGAGCAGCTGGCGGATGTGGCTGTGGCCTCGGCGGGCACCTGCCGCTCGGTGGTGGGAGGGGAACCCAGGGTGGCGCTCTTGTCCTTTTCCACCAAAGGCTCGGCGGAGCACCCTTTGGTGGATAAGGTGCGGCAAGCTGGGGCAATTTTGGCGCAAAGAAATCCGGATTTTGCCTTTGACTTTGAGCTGCAGGTGGATGCCGCTTTGGTCCCAGAAGTGGGAGCACGCAAAGCCAAGGGCTCGCCGGTGGCCGGTGCCGCCAACGTCCTCATCTTTCCCGATCTAGATGCCGGCAACATCGCCTACAAGCTCACCGAGCGCCTGGGGGGCGCGCGGGCGCTGGGTCCGCTCCTGCAGGGGCTGGCAAAGCCTGCCAACGACCTCTCCCGCGGGTGCTCGGCTCAGGACGTGGTGGAAACCGCCATGCTTTCGCTCCTTCAGGCTACAATGAAACGGTGAAAGTTTTGGTGGTAGGCAGTGGGGCGCGGGAGCACGCGCTGGCCTGGAAGCTCGCCGCTTCTCCGCAGGTGGAGGAGCTTTACGCCGCTCCCGGCAACCCGGGTATGGCCCGGGTGGCCGACTGCGTCCCCATCCGTGCCGATGCCATCGTGGAGCTTGCGGATTTTGCCGAGAGCCTGAAGGTTGACCTCACGGTGGTAGGCCCGGAGCTGCCGCTGGTTCTGGGCATTCGCGACGAGTTTGAACGGCGGGGGCTTCGGCTTTTCGGTCCCACCCGGCGGGCTGCGGAGGTGGAAGGCAGCAAGGCCTTTACCAAGAGGCTCTGCCAGAACTACGGCATCCCCACGGCCCCTGGGGAAGTGGTGAGCAGCCGCCAGCAAGCCGCCGAGGTGGCCAGCAAGCTGGGCCTTCCCGTGGTGTTCAAAGCCGATGGCCTGGCGGCCGGCAAGGGTGTTTTGGTGTGCCGCACGGAGGAGGAGCTGGACGAAGCCCTGGAGCGCTTTTTTGAACGCCGGGAGTTTGGTGCCGCCGGTGAGCGGGTGGTGGTGGAGGCCTGTCTTTCCGGGGAGGAGCTGTCGTTTTTGGTGGTCACCGACGGGAAGTCCGTGTGGCCGCTGCCGGCAGCCCGGGATTACAAGCGCCTGCGGGACGGGGACCAGGGCCCCAACACCGGTGGCATGGGCGCCTTTTCCCCTGCTCCCCTGTCCCGGGAGCTGGCTTCCACGGTTCTTTCCCAGGTGATTTACCCGGCGCTGAAAGCGCTGGCCCACGAGGGCCGGTGGTACCAGGGGGTGCTTTACGCCGGCTTGATGCTCACCGCCGACGGTCCCAAGCTTTTGGAGTTCAACTGCCGGCTGGGCGACCCCGAGGCGCAGGTGATCCTCCCGCGGCTGGGTGGGGACATTGCCCCGGCGCTGTTAGCGGTGGCCAGGGGCGAGATGGGAAGCCCGGAGATCACGGTGGAGCGGCAGGCCAGCGCCTGCGTGGTTTTGGCAAGCCGCGGCTACCCCCAAGCCCCGGAAACCGGCCACCCCATTTCGGGGGTGGAAGAGGCGGAAGCGTCAGGGGCGTTGGTTTTCCATGCCGGCACCGCCATGGCGGATGGCCAACTGGTCACCGCGGGGGGGCGGGTGCTTTCGGTGGTGGGGGTGGCCGGCAGCTTGCGGGAGGCGGTGGACAAGGCCTACCGGGCCGCCGAGCAGGTGCGCTTTGAGGGCGTTCAGTTTCGCCGCGACATTGGGAGGGGATTTGCCGATGGCTAAGGTGATGATCCTCATGGGTTCGGCTTCGGACTGGGGGACCATGCAGGAAACTGCCCGTGTGCTTTCCCAACTGCAGGTACCCCACGAGGTGCACGTGGCCTCGGCCCACCGCACCCCGGAGCGGGTTCGCCGATTGGTTGCCGAAGGGGAAGCCGGCGGCGTACAGGTATTTGTGGCGGGGGCTGGCATGGCGGCTCACCTGGCCGGCTTTTTGGCCGCCCACACCACCAAGCCGGTCATTGGGGTGCCGTTGCCGGGAGGAGTGGCCGACGGTCTGGACGCTCTTCTCGCCACCGTGCAAATGCCCGGGGGCGTGCCGGTGGCCACCGTGGCGGTGGGCAAAGCCGGTGCTCGCAACGCCGCTTTCCTGGCCGCGCAAATCCTGGCTTTGCAGGACCCGGCGCTGGCCGAACGGCTGGCCCAGGAGCGGCGGGCCAGCGGCCAAGCTGTGGAAGAGGCGGACAGGAGTTTGCAGCTGGATACCACCTAAACCTTTTTGCTTTTTCCTCCGTACACTAGTCAACGGAGCTGGAGGGTGCTATATTGTTGCCAGACGTTAAGGAAGAGGAAGCTATGAAAGATCCGGAAAACTCCGAAGGCGAAGGCGTCACCACGCGAAAGCTGGTTCGTCCCGCGCTGCCCGACGTGAGCGAGCGTACCCTGCCCTCGGCGAGCTTGCGACCCGGGGTGGTCTCGCGTCGGCAGGCACCGCCCGAGCAAACCAACGCCGAGAACTATTACTTTGTCAAGCAAATGCAGGCCAAGACCCCGATGGTGGTGGTGCTCACCGATGGCACCGAGCTTCGGGGTTGGATCGAGTGGTACGACAAGGACTGCATTAAGCTCAACCGCCACGACGGACCCAACCTCATGATTTACAAGCACTCCATCCGCTACATGTTTAAGGAGGAGGAGCTCCGCTATCACCGCCGGCGCAAGATCAAGGAGTAAAGGTCCGTCCGGCTAAGGTGTCGAAAAGCTCCAAGGGCGTAAGCAGCCGGCGTTGGCCAAAGCTTTCGGCCGGGAACGCCTGAAGTGCGTGCAGGGCTCGCCGCAGGATGTAGGCGAAGTTGTCCCGCACATGGCGGGCGGCGCTGTCCTGCTGCATGGCGTGCAGCACCTCCAGTTGCTCCACCAGGGCCTGCTCGGGGTTAACCTCCAGCAGGAAGTCTTTGGGGGAAACCGGCGTGGGGGTGGGGTTTCCCAAAAGCAGAGCGTCGAGGTCCTCAAGCTTCAGTTTTTGCCCCGCCGGCTCACCGGCGGAGGGTCCATCCAGCACGATGGGGTGCCGCCGGCAGTTGGCCTCGTGGAGCTCGGTGGACTGCACAATCCAGCCCAAGTTGTAGAGCTTAACGTGGGAGGAAACGTAGCGCTGGAGGAAGGTCACAAACGGCACGATGGCGTTTTCGTAGCTTTCCCGAATGCCGTTGAAGAGGTTCAGCACGAAGTGCACGTGAAAGGAGGTAACGGTTTCCGCCAGGGCCCGCACCGCCGGCACCTCCCCCAGGGCCAGCAGCAGGTCTTTGAGGAAGGCGTCCAGGTTGGGGAGGCTTTCGTCGTAAACGTCCTCCACCTTGTCCAAAAGCGCGTTGATGGTGGCCAGGTGGGAACGGGTTTCCCGGTCCTTGGCCAGAGGGCCCTCTTCCGAGAGCACCAGCCGCAGCTTGCGGAAGATCAGCGCCTTGACGATATCCCCGGCGGCAGCGGTGGCGGCTGGGTGGTGGGGGGTGAACACCAGGATCCCGGAGTTGGAGTGCGGCAGAAAGTCCAAAACCGCCGCATCCAAACCTGCCCGCAGGTCCAAGACCACGAAGCGGGCCGGCAGCTCGTTGATGGCCCGCATGAGGCGGTAGCGGTGCATGTCCTCAAAGTTGATGAACTCCTCCATGGCGTGCTTGGGGGCCGCCACAAAGGCAAAGTTGCGGAAATGCCCGTGGGGATCGAGCTTGTCGGGGAGGGTGGTGAGGCAAGCCTCCAGGGGTTCCCCTTTGCGGAAGAAATGGTACAAGTCCTTCTTCACGGGGACGTCAATGGTGTTGCGCACCGAGGAGGTTCCGGTGTCCAGGTCCACCAGCACCGTAGGGGCCACCCGCGCCAAGGCTAAGGAAAAGTTCACCGCGAAGGTGCTTTTCCCCACACCCCCTTTGCCCGAGCTCACGGTGAGGATGCGCTTGGCCTTCATTGGCTGCCGGTGAGAAGCGCTTCCACCCGCGCGCAAACCATGTCCAGGGCCACGGTGTTGAACCCACCCTCGGGGATGATCACGTCAGCCCACCGCTTGGAGGGCTCCACAAACTCCAAATGCATGGGGCGCACGGTATCCAGATACTGGCTGATCACGCTTTCCACGGTGCGCCCACGCTCGGCAATATCCCGCCGCAAACGCCGGATAAAGCGCAAATCGGCATCGGTGTCCACGAAAATGCGGATGTCGAACTGCTCCCGGAGGGCCTTTTCGGCAAAGATCAGGATGCCCTCCACGAGGATGACCTTGCGGGGCTCCACCCGGCGGGTGGTGGCGGTGCGCACGTGGGTGGTGAAGTCGTAAACCGGGATTTCAACCGCTTCCCCCCGCTTTAAAGCCAGGAGGTGGGTCACCAAAAGCTCGCTTTCCAGGGCGTCGGGGTGATCGAAGTTGCGGCGGATCCTTTCCTCCGGCGGGAGGTGGCTTAGGTCACGGTAGTAGCTGTCGTGCTGGATGTACGCGATGCGGTGGGGGCCAATGCGCGACACGATGGCTTCCGCCACCGTGGTCTTACCCGAGCCGGTGCCGCCGGCCACCCCGATGCACACCACCTTGCCCAGCCCCCCCGGTGCTCCCCGATCTTGCCTCCGCGCCATGGGCTCCAACCTTCGAGGCGTGATTGTAACCCCGCCAGCCGCTAGAGTAGCGGCATGCGGCGCTGGGTGGCGGTGCTTTTGCTTTTGGGCGTGACCGTGGTTTGGGGGGCTACGTTTCCAGTGGTCAAAACGGCCCTGGCCTCGGCTTCCGTGGGGGTATTCCTGTCATTGCGGTTTTTTCTGGCTTTTCTGGTTTTGCTGGTGGCTTCCTACCGCCGGGCCCGGCCCCGCTGGGACAAACCCGCCCTGCTCTGTGGGTTGCTCCTCTTTGCCGGTTATGCGTTGCAAACCGCCGGCCTCACGCAAACCCTTCCCTCCCGCTCGGCGTTTATCACCTCCCTGTCGGTGATCCTGGTGCCGCTGTTGCAGTGGTTGGTGGCGGGAAAGGTGCCGAGCCTGCGGGTTTGGCTGGCGGCGGCGCTGGCGCTTTTTGGCCTGGGGCTTCTCCTGCGGCCGGAAGCGGCTCCGGTAAGCCTTGGTGACGGGCTTACGTTCCTGTGCGCCTTGGCCTTTGCCGGCCACGTGCTGGCCTTGGAAGCGGCGGTGCGGCGGCAACACCCCTCGGCGGTGAACACGGTGCAAATTGGGGTGGTGGCCCTGCTTTCGCCGGCGGTGGCGCTGGCCACGCCTTTCTCGCTCAAGTGGACGGCGGAGCTCGTGGTTGCCTTGGCCATCACCGGTGTGCTGGCCTCGGCTTTGGCTTTTGCTGCCATGGCGCGGGTGCTTTTGGTGCTGAAGGCCGGTGAAACCGGGGTCATCCTGGCGTTTGAGCCGGCGGCGGCCGCGGTGGTTTCGGTGCTTTTAGGCTACGAGCCGGTAACCACCAGCATGCTCTTTGGGGGTCTTCTGGTGGTCAGCGGGGTGGCGTTGGTGGCCGGCAGCGAGCGTTAGTCTTCAGCTACGGGTAGCGTCACCAGGGTTTTGGCGTCCACCGTGAGGTAGCGGTTGGCACCCAAATAAAGCACCGGCGCCATGGCCTCCACCCGCAAGGTGCCATCGGGGGCAAATACCGCGTCCCGCGCGGCCACCCGCAGGATTTCGCCCACGAAAAGCGTTTGGTCGCCAAAGGAGTGGCGCTCGCTTACCTTGCATTCAGCGGCCACGTAGGCGTTGGCCAAAAAAGGCGCGGTGATCACCTCGCTTTCCGCCAGCTCCAGGGCAAAGGCCGCCACCTTGTCCACGTCCCTGCCGGAAACGGTGCCCAGCTTGGCCACCAGCTCCACGTCCTGCCAGGGCAAGAAGCTTAAGGAAAACTCGCCAGCTTGCAGCAGAAGCTGGTGGGAGTGCGTTTTTGGCGAGATGGAAACCCCAAAGAGGGGCGGGCGGGACGCCAACGGCCCGGCCCACGCCACCGGCACGAAGTTGGCCCTTTCCCTTTTGCTGTCCCAAACCCCCACCACACATAAAGGGCGCGGGTAGTAAAAATACGCAGCACCGGGTTGCAAGCTCTTGAAGTCCATCGTTGCGCTCCCTGGGGATGATAGCGAAATTTCCCGCTGGGCCCTAGCTGCCCCCCAACGCCAAGCCGCGGTCCACCCTTTTGACGTTTCCATCCTTGGACAGCACGAACACCCCGTCGGCCGTGAGGAACACCAGGCTTTCGCCCATGGGTACGACGTCAGCCGCCGGCTGCGGCAGCTTCATGAGGGTCAGCATCTCGCCGGTGGGCAGCTCGGCCCTCACCAGGGCTGGTGGGCAAGGGTGCCCCACGGCGGCCACCAGCTTCCCCCCGGCGCAGGCCAGGGCGCCACTGCAGGCCAAAGGAATGGCCCTGGATTCTTGCTGTTCCGGGCTCACCATGTGCACCTCTTGACCGTCGCTGGCCACCAGCAGCTCCTCGTACAGCCAGCAAAACCCGAATACCCCGGGCAGAGCTCGGCCGGCAGGCAAAAGCCGCAGCTCCCGGCTGGGCCAGGCCAGCGCTGCCAGAGTCTTCCCGGAAGGCGAAACCGCTAAAGCCCGGAGGTCCCCGGCCTGCACCTGTTCCACCCCCTCGCCGGTAAGCGAAACCCGCCAAATGCCCTGGGAGTCCACCAAAAGCAGGTCCTCCCCGCTTGGATCAAGCTGTGGGGCGAGAACCCACCGCGGCCAGAAGAGCAAGAGCTCCTCGCGCTCGCCGGTTTCCCAAACCACCGCAAAACCGGGAAGCTCGGGCTTGGCCAGGAGGAAGCCTTGCCCGCGCACCACACCTGCCGGTGCGGGGGTGGGCAACCCCTGGCTGCGGCGGCGGGCCTGCCAGATGCGTACAGCTTCGGTCGGTGCTCCGGGCGGCAGCTCCTGCGAGGGTGGCAGGGCCCAGGCGGCGCGCAACGCTTCATCGCTGGCCAGCACGGTGCTGTCCTCATCCTCCGGTTTCTTGGCCAGACCAAAGCGGGCGGGCTCGGCCAGGGCGGCGCGCAAAAGGCGCGGCGGAGGTGGAAAGCGCTTGCCCTGGTTTTCCGCCCACGCTTGCAGCAGCGTCATGGGCTCCCGCCTGGCTTGATCGGGCTGCCCAAAGCTTTCCACGAGAAAGGCGGCAGCCTGGGCCAGCTCCGGGCTGGCCCTTCCCGGAAGCGTGATTTCCCGCAGCCGCGCCCGCCGGATACGGTAGGGCTCGCGGGAATCCAAGCTTTGGCGAAGGAAGGCCTCTAAAGCGGGGGCTACGGCCTTGGGCTCCACCCATTCGCCAATGGGGAGAAGCTCCGGGGGTGTGCTGGCCAGGGCCAGGCTCCCCAACCACGCCAGGCTTTCGGCGACTCGCAGCAACAGCTCACCCACTCCGGGTTGCGGGCCAGCGGGGCTTTTTTGCGCCAAAAGCCAGGCTGTGGCCGCGGTTCTGGCGGCATCCACCGCACTCGTTGGCGCGCTTTCCGGCAACAGCAGCAGCACGGTGTGAGCAAAAGCTGTAGCGGTAGCGGTGGGTTGGGGGGAGAAGCCGTAAAAAACCCGTAGGCTTTCGGGAAGCTCGCTGCTGACCGCCGAAAGCAGGCGCTGCAAAGCCAACGTAAAAGCCGTCCCCTGCGGGGGCTGGACGGCGCTTTCGTTTTTGGGCAGTGTCCCGCCGGCGAGCACCATGCACGCGGCAAGCTCCGGGTCTGAAAAGCGAACCGTGGGGAAGTCACCGCTGGGAACCAGGGCGAAATGGATTTTAAGCGCGTGGGGAGGCTTTTCTCGTAAAGGGGCCTGGCTTGGCGATGCGACGGCAGCGGGCCCAACGAGGGTCGTGAGGGTAAGAATCCACGCGGGGACTTGACAAACCGCGTTCATGGCCCGAATAATACAACTAGAGGTCAACAAGGAAAGGAGGAGCAAGCATGAACAAGTCGGAACTAGCATTGAAACTTGCAAAGAAGGTGGGTCTTACCCAGGCCAAGGCGGCAGAGGTGGTGGATGCCATTTTCTCGCCGCACAAGGGCATCGTGGCCGTGGAGCTGGATGCCGGCCGCAAGGTCACGATCCCGGGCTTTGGCACGTTCTCCACTCGGAAGCGGGCTGCCCGTCAGGGTCGCAATCCGGCTACCGGTAAGACCATCACCATCCCGGCTCGCCACTATGTGGCCTTCAAGCCGGGCAAGACTTTGAAGGAGAAGCTGGCTAAGTAACGCCGGGAAAGGGAGGAGGAGGTCCCATGAACAAGTCTGAGTTGGTGGCAAAGTTGGCAAAGAAAACGGGTCTTACCCAGGCCAAGGCTGCCGAGGCCGTGGATGCCATCTTCAACCCATCCAAGGGCCTTTTGGTGGGTGAGCTGGCGGCCGGGAAGAAGGTCACGCTGCCGGGGTTTGGCAGCTTCTTCGTGCGCAAGCGCGCCGCCCGCAAGGGCCGGAACCCGGCTACCGGCAAGCAAATCACCATCCCGGCTCGCAAGTACCCGGCCTTTAAGGTGGGGAAGACGCTGAAGGAAAAAGTTTCCAAGTAGCTTTGTTGGCGGTTGTTGCTGCCCTCTAAGGGGTAGCACGCTCCGGGGGTTTCCCTCGAAACGGAGGGTGTCGGCTCCCCGGGGAGCAACAGGAGGCGGCTTTCACCTTGAGGGCACGCGGGAGCGTGCCCTTTTCCTTTTCGCCTTTCAAGCCAAAAGTCCCAAAGCTTCCCATGCGGTTTGCCACGCTTTCCGAAAGAGAAGCGTTTTGCCGTTGAACATTCTTCGCTCATTTTTGAGATTAAGACGCTCGCACCCTCACCACAAGATATAGGGGTGTCTGGCCGAGAGAACCCCTACCTGTTGCGTAGGGCTCTTGACAAGCCGCCGAGGGCGTGCCCATACTTGGGTTGCCAAAGGAGGAAGGACGATGGCCGCGGAATCAAGCGCACTGTCCTCGCACGCTGTAAGTGTCTCGAAACCGCAGGGTTTGATCTTCACCCGTTACTTTACGGTGAAGGGCAAGCACCCCTTTGATTTGGTGCGGTGGGAAAAGCGCACCGCCCGGATCACGGGAGCTGATGGCCGGGTGGTCTTCGAGCAGGAGGGTGTGGAGGTTCCGGATTTTTGGTCGCAAACCGCCACCAACATCGTGGCCCAAAAGTACTTTCATGGGCGGTTAGGGACTCCGGAACGGGAATACTCGGTTCGCCAGCTTATTTCCCGGGTGGTGGATACGCTCACCGCTTGGGGTCAGGAGGGCGGCTATTTCGCCGACGAAGAGTCCGCTGAGGCTTTTGCCGCCGAGCTGGCGCACCTCTTGCTGCACCAAATGGCGTCCTTCAACTCCCCGGTTTGGTTCAACGTGGGCGTTGAGCCCCACCCCCAGTGCTCCGCGTGCTTTATCAACTCCCTCAAGGACTCCATGGAGTCAATTTTGGACCTGGCCAAGATCGAAGGGATGCTCTTTAAGTACGGCTCTGGCACCGGCACCAACTTTTCCGTGCTGCGTTCCTCCAAGGAACCGCTGGCCGGCGGTGGGGTGGCTTCGGGTCCGGTTTCGTTCATGCGTGGCTTTGACTCCTTTGCCGGGGTCATTAAGAGCGGGGGCAAGACCAGGCGCGCTGCCAAGATGGTCATCCTCAACGTGGACCACCCGGACATCGTGGCGTTCATCAAGTGCAAGGCGGAAGAGGAAAAGAAGGCCCACGCCTTGATTGCCGCCGGCTTCCCGGCGGGGTTTGAGGTGGAGGGGGGCGCTTACGACTCGGTGCAGTACCAGAACGCCAACCATTCGGTGCGGGTCACCGACGACTTCATGCGGGCGGTGGAGGAAGACGGCTGGTGGGAAACCCGCGCGGTCACCACCGGTGAGGTAATGGGCCGCTACAAGGCCCGGGAGCTCATGCGCATGATGGCGGAAGCCGCCTGGGTTTGCGGGGACCCCGGAATTCAGTACGACACCACCATCAACCGCTGGCACACCTGCAAAACCTCCGGCCGCATTAACGCCTCCAACCCCTGCAGCGAGTACATGTTCTTAGACGACACCGCGTGCAACCTGGCCTCTTTAAACCTCATGAAGTTCGTGGACGGGGAAGGCAACTTCCAAACCGAAGCCTTCTGCCGGGCCGTGGACACCATGATCTTGGCCCAGGAAATCATCGTGGACTTTGCCCACTATCCCACCCCGAAAATTGCCGCCAACTCCCACGAGTACCGGACCCTGGGCTTGGGTTACGCCAACCTGGGGGCGTTGCTCATGTCCGAGGGCTTGCCCTACGACTCCGAGGAGGGGCGGGCGCTGGCTGCGGCCATCACCGCCCTCATGACCGGTGAGGCCTACCTGCAATCGGCGCGCATTGCCGAAAAGATGGGTCCCTTCCCCGGTTACGAGCCCAACCGCGAGCCCATGCTGGAGGTCATCGCCATGCACCGGGACGCCGCCCATCGCTTGCCGCTGCGGGGTATCCCCCAGGAGCTGCGCCAAGAAGCGGTGCGGGTGTGGGACGAGGCCCTGGCGCTGGGCGAAAAGGTGGGCTACCGCAACGCCCAAGTCACGGTGCTGGCGCCTACCGGCACCATCGGCTTCATGATGGACTGTGATACCACCGGTGTCGAGCCGGATTTGGCGCTGGTGAAGGTCAAGCGCCTGGTGGGGGGCGGCACCATCCGCATCGTCAACAACACCGTGCCCAGGGCCTTAGCGCGGCTCGGGTATAGCGAGGAGGAACGGAAAGCCATCCTCGAGCACATTGAAAAAACCGGCACCGCTGAAGGGGCGCCTTACCTTAAGGAAGAGCACCTCCCGGTGTTTGACTGCGCGTTCAAGGCGGTGGGTGGTACCCGGTTCATTTCCCCCATGGGGCACCTGCGCATGATGGGGGCGGTGCAGCCGTTTATTTCCGGCGCCATTTCCAAGACCGTGAACGTCCCGGAGGAAACCACCCCGGAGGAAATCGAGCGCCTCTACATCGAGGGGTGGAAGCTGGGGTTGAAGGCGGTGGCGGTGTACCGCGACAACTGCAAGGGCTCCCAGCCGCTGGCGGCGGGGGGTGCCACCACCGCCAAGCCCGCAGGCGAGCCTGAGTTTCGCCCGGTGCGGCGCAAGCTCCCCGACGAACGCATGGCCATTACCCACAAGTTTTCGGTGGAAGGGCAGGAGGGCTACATCACCGTGGGCCTTTACGAGGACGGCACCCCCGGGGAGCTGTTCATCACCATGGCCAAGGAAGGCTCCACCCTCTCCGGGGTCATGGATGCCTTTGCCACCGCCATTTCCTTGACCCTCCAGTACGGTGTGCCCCTGGAGTTTCTGGTCAACAAGTTCTCCCACGTGCGCTTTGAGCCGTCGGGGTGGACCAACAACCCCCAGATCCCCTACGCCAAATCCCTCATTGACTACATCTTCCGCTGGCTGGCCAGCAAGTTCCTGCCGCCCGAGCAGCAAGCGGCGGTGGGGGTGCAGCCGCTCCCGGCCGGCGAGGAAAAGCTCAAAGCCATCACCATCCCTCAGCAGCCGCGCCTCTTTGCTGCGGCCGGCGAGGAAGGGGGGCAGGTGTTTGTGAACCAGGCGGATGCGCCGCCCTGTCCATCCTGCGGCATGATGATGGTGCGGAACGGTGCTTGCTACAAGTGCTTGAACTGCGGCACCGTGCACGGGTGTTCCTAGCCCGCTTGGCGCTTGGGTGGGTCCGCCACTCGGATGGCCGTGCGGCGGGACTGCTGCGCCAGCCCACTGAGGCCAACGGCGTTTCCGGTGTGCGTTCCGCCCAATTGTGAAGCTAAGGCAAGGGAATCTGCCAACTCCATGGGGGTGCCCGCAGGCGGGCACCCCCGGTCTTTAGGATGCTGCAGCAGCCTTTTGCGAGAGGAACGCCAAAACTTTGGGGAAGAACTCTGGCTCCAGGTGCACGTCCGAATGCCCCCGCTGGGGCACCATCCACAGCTGGGCCCGTCCGTTGGCTCCAGCTAACAACCGCTGGGCGTGGGAGGGCGGCACCACGGTGTCGTTGGCACCGTGCACCAAAAGCACCGCCGGCACCTTGGCGATGTTCTTCTCCGGGGCCAGCTGGTCCAAGCGGGCTCCCACCCGCCACTCGATGAAACGGAAGAGGATGGGGGCTATGGGCGCAAAGATAAACCGCCCAAACCCCAGGGCGATCATGGCATCCCGGGGGTGGGCAAAGGCCCCCACGGTGACCACCGGCTGCAAGCGGGAATCCCGCGAGGCGGCGTAAATCGCCGCGCTTCCCCCAATGGACAGCCCCAGCACCGCAAAGGGAGGCTTTTCCCCTCGGCTTTCCAAAAAGTCCGCGGCGGCCCGGATGTCCTCGGCAAACTTCTTCATGGAGGCAAAACCATCCCGGTCCGAAAGCCCATGGTGGCGGGCATCGAAGGCCAGGGTGGGAAAGCCGGCTTGCGAAAGCACGCGAATGTAGGGGAGCATGCGCTCGGCGTTGCGTCCCCAGCCGTGCACGAGAATCACCGGGCTACGGCCACTTTGATCACCCGGGGGGAATGTGAGCCACCCGTGCAGCCTTTTCCCGCCCACTGTGGCGAACCAAACCTCCTGGAAGTTCAAGCCCAGTTCCCCCGGGTTTTTCCGAGGGGGAACCCGGGGGTTGCGCCAAGCCACCCACGTGAACAGGAAGCCCAAGCCCAAATAGGCCGCGAAGCCTAAAGCTAACCAGGCAATCCACCCCATGGGCAGAGTTTACGCTCCGCGTGCCGAAGGTTTTTTCGGCTGCCGTTTGCAGCCGCTATTTGCCCAAAAGCCCAGCCTTGAGGTCCTCCGAAGGCGGCTTGGGTCCCAGCCACACCGAAAGCAAGGCATCGGCAAACTCCTTGCCCTCGATGGTGCCCACTTCCTTGCCGCCAAAGCTCACACTTGTGCCCTTGCCGGGGACGTAGGTCATGAGCACCTCTTCCCCTTCGGCCACATCCCGCCAGAACCCCAAGAAGCGCTCGATTTCCTTGGCAAGCTTGGTTTGGGCGGCAGGAGCGTTCCCGGCAAAACCCTCCTTCCAGGCTTCCACCAGCCGGTCCTTACCCACATCCCGCAAAAAATGCATGACCATCTGCCGGGGCTGATCGGCAGCCAAAATGGCGGCAGGGTCACTGCTCTTTTGGGTGAGGTACAAAGCCCCCACGTAAACCTTGAACACCGCCTTCTTCCTTAGGCCCATGCCGTTGAGCTGCAGCACCTGCCCGTTGACGTTTTTCCGCTCGGGCATGGTGACACCGGCCAGCTCACCGGCGGCCACCGCCGCCGCCACCCCGAAAGATGCAAGGACCAAAAGCGCTGTCTTCCTCATGTCCCCCTCCCGGCCCTAAAGGCCTTTGCAGTTCATAGCTAACTCTACCGAGCTCCGCCCGCTACGGCAAGCGCTACACTCACCCTATGAGCGAACCCATGGAATTTTGCATGAAACCCATTGGCTATGTGGAAAGCCCCTACACTTCGGAAGAGCAAATTCCCAAAGGCCGGGGAGCCAAGCACGAGGCCGAAGGCACCTTGGTGGTTCACCCTGAGTTCGCCGAAGGGCTGCAGGACATTGAGGGTTTTTCCCATTTGTTCGTAATTTGGGTCTTCCACCGTTCCCAGGGTTTTTCCCTTTTATCCCATCCGCCAACCGCCGACCGGCCCCACGGGGTTTTTGCCACCCGCTCCCCCCGCCGGCCTAACCCCATTGGGCTCACCGTGGTGGAGCTTTTGGGCCGTGAAGGCAACCGCTTGCGGGTGAGAGGCGTGGACATGCTGGACGGCACGCCCATTTTGGACATCAAGCCTTACCTTTCCTCGATCCCCGAAGAAAAGCTCCGCCGCGGCTGGATGGACCAAGAACAAGGGCCCAGCAAAGCCTAACGCCGGTGCAGAAACCGGCTGCTTAACGTTTGCCAGAAACCCCTCCTGCTAGGGCGAGCTCGGACGCCTTTCCTCTTAAACCCCCCGCTGGTAACGGGTGCGGATGGTGGGGATGAGGTACTCCCCAAAGGCCCGGTGGAGGTCGTAGCGGGGGGCGAAGCCCCAGTCCTGCCGGGCGGCGCTGTCGTCCACATCGGCGGGCCAGGAGTCCACGATGGCCTGGCGCTTGGTGTCCACCCGGTACGAAATGCTGGCCTGCGGAAAAGCTTGCAACACCAACTGGCGGATTTCTTCGGCGGTGGGGGCGAAGCTACCCACGTTGTACACGCTCCGCCGCAGTCTTTCCCGGGGTGCTGCTGCTAACTTCAACAAGGCCTCCACCCCATCGGGCATAGCCATGAAGGGGATTTGCGTGTCTTCCCGCACAAAGCAGGCGTAGGGCTCGCCCTTGGCGGCGGCGTGAATCATTTAGGGAGCAAAATCCGAAGTGCCTCCCGAGGGGATCGTCACCGCCGAAATGAGCCCGGGAAAACGCACGCAGCGAAAGTCCACCTTCCCAGCCAGAGGTTCTGCCGCCAGTTGCCGGTAGTGATGGGCGTAGTAGCGCCCCAAATGCTCGCAGTACAGCTTGTTGCAACCGTACATGGTGATTGGTTGCAAAAACTGGTCTTCCCTGACCTTCCCCGCGGCGGCCTTGGTGGCCAGGTCCGGCAGACCGTACACCGCAATGGACGAGGGGTACACAAAAACCACCGGACGACCGTGGGATTCCCCCTGCCGCTGGGCAAACTCCAGGAGGTTGAGGGTGCCCTCCACGTTTACCTGGTGGGCTGCCACCGGCGTGAACTCTCCCCGGGTGGAAAGCAAGGCGGCAAGGTGGAAGATCAAATCCACCTCAAATTCGGCGAGAATCCTGTCCAGAAGCGCCTTGTCCAGAATCGAACCCACAAACTCCCGGTGAACTTTGGCCTTAAGCTCCGGGGGCAGCTCCCGCACGTCCAAACTCACCAACGTGTGCGCCCCGTTTTCCGAAAGCCGCTCAATTAGGCCATGACCAATTTCCCCTGAAGCGCCGGTTATGAGCACCACCGGTTTGCGCATACGCCCCTCCGCCTCGTGAAGCCTAGCACAAGCTGGGCGCCACGAAGACCCCTGCGAGATTTGGGTGCCGGGGCAGGGGCCAAGCAGCAGACGTTTACCCCGGATGTTTCGGGGCAGACGAACAGGATTTCGGGAGCCTCCTACGACGCTGCGGGTGCCATGCTTTCCTGGGGAGGGAGGAGCTTTGCCTGGTATCCTTTGGGGAGCATGAGGCAGCTCGTAATGAGCGGGTACAGTGCTACCTATGGGTACGATGCCAGGGACGAGCGGGTGGCGTGGGTAGACTCCACGGAGGGCGGGATTCACTACACCTTGCGGGGCTTGTCCAACGAAATCCTGCGGGAGGTGCATGAGCTCAACGGGGTTTGGACTTGGAGGAAGGACTACATCTTTGCCGGAACCACGCACATTGCGACCGCTGACAGCTCCGGGCTAACCCATGTGCACAAGGACCACCTGGGGAGCACGAGGGTGATCACTTCTGCCAGTGGCAGTATTGTCTCCCAGCACCGGTACTGGCCGTTTGGTGAGGAGATGACCGCCACGTCTTCGCCTGAGCGGATGCGGTTTGCGGGTCACGAGCGGGACAGCCAAACGAGCCTCGATTACATGCACGCCCGCTACTACGCGCCGTTTGGTGGCCGTTTCCTCTCCGTGGACCCCGGCCGGGACTTTGATCCTTCCCACCCTCAAAGCTGGAATTTATACGCGTATGTGCGGAACAACCCGGTCAGCGCGGTGGATCCGACTGGGAAAGATGCCGCAGAACTTGCTGAGAATGCGAAACGGCTGGTAAAGGTCGCATCGGAGTACATAGATTCCCAGGTTGGCGGGGACCCGGCCGGCGTCATGGTGATGACAATTACTGGCATCTTGAGGGATGTTGCAAGCGGCGTGGCTGACATGCTCAAGGTCGGTCAGGAAACGGGGGAGGCAATTGGCAGGGGGGCAGAGACCGAAGACGTGGTCAGGGCGATCTCTCAAGACGTCGGTCGCGCCGCTGGTCTCGTACTGATGATAGCGGGGCCAGCAAACAGCACTATCAAGGCGGCCGCTGCGGGAAACCCAGCGCAGGTCGCAAAGGGCACGACTTTATTTAGAGTGTGGGGCGATGGGTCCGGGCCCTGGGGGCGATCTTGGACCCCTGTAAACCCGGCAACCATTCCAAACTACCGAAATGCTGCAGGGCTGCCGGTCACAAATACGGGCCGGTTCGTTTCCGAGGCAATCCTGACCGACACAACTGGTGTCACGACTCGAAGGGCTCTCCCTCTCCATGGCAATTCCGGCGGCCTTCCGGAGGTCGTTGTTCCGAAACCCGAGAGCCAGCTTGTGCTCGTGCGCGTTTCGGGCGTGAATCCGCCGTTTTAAGGAGGGTGCTTATGAGCGAGATTCCCAATCCGTTCTACCTTGCTTCCAAAGAGAGTTACGCCCTGTCACAACCTCGGCGGTGTTTTCCGATTAGGCGAGTCGCAACGGATAAAAGGAGCGACTTGCTTCTTGTCCGGATCGATCCACCGTTAATCGGTCAGGCTTTTGGCTTAGGAGCAAAGGATATTGAGTATCTCGTTTTGGCGCCTCGGCATGAAAGTGTGTCACTGTTTCCCGTTTCCGAGTGGCCAGCTCACGTTCATGTTGCCAGGATTTTACGAGATGCTCCCGAGACGCGCGGCTATCTCGAGCCATCTGAACTCGAAGAGATCGGCTGGGGCGAGATCTACCCCGATCAGGCTAGTGCTCTTGTCGATAATAGCGATGTGAAAACGCTTTAGGTTTGCGAAGTGCCCCGGTGGCCTAAAAAGTCAACCGTCGGACTCTATAGGCTCCGGCGCCTGCGACCCATATCGCAACGGCGGAGACCTTGCGCTTAAGGTTAGTTACGAATAACCTGGGAATCGTGGCCTAGTGCGAAAGAGTTATTCGCATATTAACGACGGAATGGAGCGGCTTCTCCGGTTAGGTAGCCCAGGATTACCGGAACTGCTTGCTACGCTCGGGCCGTTCCTGCATAGATTTTGCGCTAGGGAAGTTACGTGCCCAGCTCGCACTGCAGTATTGTACAAATCATGGCCCGTCCGGGAAGAGCGAGCTTTGCCTGGTATCCTACCGGGGAGCATGAGGCAGCTGGTGATGAGCGGGTACAGGGCCACGTACGGGCACGATGCCAGGGACGAGCGGGTGGCGTGGGTGGATTCGGCGGAGCCCGGGATTCACTACACCTTGCGGGGGTTGTCCAACGAAATCCTGCAGGAGGTGCATGAGCTTTCCGGAGTGTGGACGTGGAGGAAGGACTACATCTTTGCCGGTGGTACGCACATTGCGACCGTTGACAGCTCCGGCCTAACCCATGTGCACAAGGACCACCTGGGGAGCACGAGGGTGATCACAAACGCTTCCGGAGCGAAGCTTTCCGAGCACCGGTACTGGCCGTTTGGTGAGGAAATGACGGTGACGTCTTCTTCTGAGCGGATGCGGTTTGCAGGGCATGAGCGGGACAGCCAAACGAGCCTCGATTACATGCATGCGCGCTACTACGCGCCGTTTGGTGGCCGCTTCCTCTCTGTGGACCCCGGCCGGGACTTTGATCCTTCCCATCCCCAAACCTGGAATTTGTACGCGTATGTAAGGAATAACCCGGTTACTATGACCGATCCAGCCGGCCGGGAGGTATACCTTTACAATCGGCCAGTCCAGGACTTTCCTTTGGCGCGACACGTCTTCTTGGTGGTGCGTCTTACCGGGGAAAACAAGAAGCTTTTTGGCAATAGGGCTGTTAAGGGAGAGTTTCTCATTGTAAGCGGCATGCCCGGTGTTTCACCAGGCGTCAAAGGGCAGGCGCTGGTAAGGTGGTACACAGATTCCCTCGAATCGGCCACTCACCGTATCGTGATTCAGCCACGCTCACAAAGTCGACAGCAATTCGAGAAAAATGTTTTGGAGGCCTTTGGTAAATACCAGAACGATCAGCACTACAATGCTCAAGACGTGGGGGGCAAGAACTCGAACTCGTTAATATCGGGTATTTTGGACGCTGCCGGTGCGAAAGAGGCAAAGCCATCGAGCTCTGAGTTGGAGGGGTGGGTGCCTGGGTGGAACGATCCGGTGAAGCTTCCAGACGTGACAAAGAACGATGGAACGGAGGAGGAAATGAAAGAGCTGGTAAAGATCACGTCGGAATATCCTCCGAACCAGCCGGAATAGGGGGATTGGCCCATGTTTCTTTTGCGCTCTAATTCGCTCAGTGCGCCGCTCAGGTGCATTTCGAGACTCGGGCTTTTTGGTTTGCTGGGGCTGGGGCTCTTTGCCTTGTCCTGCAAACGAGAAGGCCCGGTGGGTGATGGCTGGCTTTCGGATAAGGGACTTGGTTCCTACTATCCGCGGCGCCGGATTACTCTCCCAGCAATAACGGTCAACCCTCAACCACAGGAGCGCGTTTATCGTCTTCGCGGGCTGCCCAAAGAGTTTTACACAGTCTGGTTGGTTCCGGTTGTAAGGCGGCCGGAACCAGGGCAGTCCAGTATTGGGCCTCGTGAGTATTGCCAGAGGACAGGATTGTCAGCGGATGTCGTGGTAAGCCGTCTGACAGTTCCGCGAACCTTCCGAGCCCATGGACGCTTTCTCGAAAGTTGTGAAAAGAGAGAACCGGACGGTTTCGAGGAAGGGGACTACACCGCGGAGGACTGGGTTATCGTTGGCGGTACGCTCCGGAGCATTATGCTTCGTGGTGATGTTGAAATTTGTGTTCGTGTGTGGGTTGAGCAGTTCGACCCGTCACTCCCACGGGCAGAAATACGCATTGTTCTTGTGGGCGGGGGGTTCAAGATTTAGTGCCGACCTCAATAGGCCATCGCGGGGGCATGAAAGTTGGAGAATGAGCCTCAACGACCAGAACAATTGGGCGACGTACCGCATGCGCCAGCCGACCCGTTTCCAGTTTGGGAACACTTTCAGGAGCAGCGTGGGGTTTTTCGTGCAAATGGATAGTCGCGCCATTGAGGGGCCGGGTGCGCAAACGGGGCACCGGGGTGGTCTTGTGACCTTTGGTCATGAGGTGGGATCGCACCTGAAGGACTTGCTGGCAGGCAGGCCCACAGAAGC